>NZ_VPBF01000018.1:0-58845 GCF_013418865.1 Acinetobacter sp. YH12117 | reverse complement strand
ACATATTGCGATGAATCAATTTGGTGAAATTGCCTGTTCTGCTTTATCGAATGGACATGTTGCTGACATAAAAATGGTTGAGCAATTGGTTGCTGGTATAGAAGCAAAACTTTACGGGGATCGAGGTTACATCAGCCAAGAATTAAAAATCAGATTGAAAGATCAAGGTATTGATTTGATTACTTATCATCGAAAGAATATGCGGGCTATTCAACTCTGTGCATCAGATGAATATCACCTAAGACAACGCAATAAGATAGAAACATTATTCAGTTTATTGAAGGGGCAATACAATTTAGTGACGAGTAAAGCACGTAGTCTTCATGGATTTCTGAGTGGAATTTACGCCTCACTATGTGCATATCAATTAACCCATCAAAATAAGCCAACAATTCAAATTAAGGAATCATCGGCTTAAGCAGGATCCGGGTTAAAATACGGAGCCTTTAATTAACTACGCCCTTTATATTCCTTTACCATTCGATCACTCACATCTTCCGGATAACATAGCGGCGCATATCCGCCTACACGATTATAAACACTACGCTTACCACAACGACTACCATTACTTGCAGTATTGTAAGGACACGGACAATTTCCCGGATAATTCTCAATCGACTGCTGGATTATTTTCTGCTTGATTGCGTCAACGCTTTGGCTACTCTGTTTAGCTTCAGCTCCAAAAGCCACACACAAGCCAGCCAGCAAAATTAATTTTTTCATATATCCCCTAAATCTAGGGAGCATTGTATTAATTGACCGGTAAATTGAAAGATCACATTTTGACCAATCGAATGATTCTCATGCAATCAAAATTTAGGCAATAAAAAACCCGCCAATCAGACGGGTTTTTAAACCAGTCCAGTCTTATAGACGAACCAGCTCCACAATTTTCTCAGCCAGTTCTTCAACGGCTTCGGTGCCATAGCTTACGTCAGTGCCTTCAGCAACATCGGTGACCACCACAACACCAGTTTCACGAAGTAATGCCACTTGAGCAGCATTCAGACCCGCTTTTGCAATTGCAACTACACCTTGCTGAATCAACAGACTTTCCAGCGCTTGTGCATTTTCCAGTGCTTGTGCTGTTACAGTCACCGCAGCAGGTTTTTGACCTAAACGGGCAGCACGGTCTTCCGCAGTCACAGGTTCATCATGCGCAGTCCATTCTACCGCTGCTTCCACCATGCCCGCACCAACGGTCACGTTGCTTAAACGGTCAATGAAAATAAACGAGCCGGTATAACGGCTGTCCTGATAACGGTCAAATACCACTGGCGCATCAAACTCGATCTGAACATCAGCAATCGCGTTCAGTTCCAGCTGCTCTACCTGGGTTTTTTCCAGCGTATTCACGTTTACACGATAGTTAATTTCAGCAATTTTGGCAGGAACAGTTTGTGTACCGAGCTTAATGTTGTACAGCTTGCCTTTGACCAGTGGCTGATCATTCATCCACACCACAGTTGCGCGTGCAGAACGTGAAATTTCCGGTTGATCGCCCGCTTTGACCAGCAGGTTACCGCGTGAAATATCAATTTCGTCATTCAGGGTAAGGGTAACCGCCTGACCGACAAAAGCACGTTCCAAATTGCCATCAAAAGTTACAATGTCTTTGACGGTAGAACGTTTGCCTGATGGTAAAGCGACAATTTCATCACCCACACGGATGTCGCCCGAAGCAATGGTGCCAGCAAAACCACGGAAGTCGAGGTTTGGACGGTTGACATATTGCACCGGGAAGCGGAATTCGTTTTTACCTGAAGTCCGGCTAATTTCCACGTTTTCCAGCGTTTCCATCAAAGTTTCGCCGCTGTACCACGGAGTATTGGCCGACTTGTTCACCACGTTATCGCCATTCAGGGCAGAAATTGGCGTGAAAATGATATTGGCCGGTTTACGGTCACCAAGCTGGTTCACGAACTCGTTATATTGCGCCTGAATTTCATTGAAGCGCGCTTCAGAGAATTCCACCAGGTCCATTTTGTTGATGGCAACAATAATGTTCTTAATACCCAGCAGGCTGGCAATAAAGGTATGACGACGGGTTTGGGTCTGCACGCCATAACGTGCATCAATTAAAATAATCGCCAGATCCGCAGTTGATGCACCAGTGGCCATGTTACGGGTATATTGTTCATGTCCCGGGGTATCGGCAATGATGAACTTACGCTTTTCAGTCGAGAAATAGCGATACGCCACATCAATGGTAATACCCTGCTCACGTTCTGCCTGCAGGCCATCGACCAGTAAAGCTAGGTCAGGTGCATCCCCTGTCGTCCCGACTTTTTTCGAGTCACGGGTTACCGCTTGCAACTGATCTTCATAAATCAGTTTTGAATCATAAAGCAGACGACCAATTAAGGTCGATTTACCATCATCGACGTTACCGCAGGTCAGGAAACGCAATAAGTCTTTATTTTCGTGCTGTTTTAAATAGGCCAAAATATCTTGGCTAATGAGTTCTGATTGATGAGACATTGCTCAAACTCCACAAATTCTTTAGAAACCGGTTTAATCTCCCTGTATTCCCCTTTTACCAAGAGGGAATTTCCTCTCTTGTCTAAAGAGAGGTGGGGAGAAATTAGAAGTAGCCCTCTTGCTTCTTCTTCTCCATCGAGCCGGCTTCATCATGGTCAATCATACGACCCTGACGTTCCGAGCTGGTGGCCAGCAACATTTCCTGAATAATTTCAGGCAAGGTATCTGCGCCTGACTCAACTGCACCGGTCAGTGGGTAACAGCCAAGTGTACGGAAACGTACCGATTTCATTTGTGGTACTTCGCCTTCATGTAAACGCATACGCTCATCATCAACCATAATGAGTGTGCCGCTACGTTCTACCACTGGACGTTCAGCAGCAAAGTACAACGGAACAATTGGAATCTGCTCGAGATAAATATATTGCCAGATGTCCAGCTCGGTCCAGTTCGACAATGGAAATACACGAATGCTTTCGCCTTTGTTGACCTTACCGTTATAAAGGTTCCACAGTTCTGGACGCTGGTTTTTCGGGTCCCAACGGTGTTTGGAATCACGGAAAGAATAGACACGTTCTTTGGCACGTGATTTTTCTTCGTCACGGCGCGCACCACCAAATGCAGCATCAAAACCGTATTTATCCAGCGCCTGTTTCAGCCCCTGGGTTTTCATGATGTCGGTGTATTTCGAGCTACCATGATCAAATGGATTGATTCCGGCGTCACGGCCTTCCTGGTTCTGATGCACAATCAGATCAAAACCATGTTTTTTGGCCATGTTGTCGCGGAATTCAATCATATCTTTGAATTTCCAGCCTGTATCAACATGTAACAGAGGGAATGGAAGTTTTGCAGGATAGAAGGCTTTCAAGGCAAGATGCAGCATCACCGCAGAATCTTTACCAATCGAGTACAGCATAACCGGATTTTCAAACTCGGCAGCAACTTCACGGATGATATGAATACTCTCAGCTTCAAGCTGTTTCAGATGAGTAAGTCTTTCCTCATTTAATGACATGGACAACACCAGCTTAAATCAACGTGTACTTATTACACTTTATAAAATTTATATTCATTATAGAGATTTAGTTATCTGTACTATTGCTTGTTTTATTATATTAATATGCAAAAACGTCATATACAGGATTACTGATATTGCTATCAAAGTTTACTCATACCCTGCACAGCATCGCTTATTTTTAGCCTGATCACTATTTTCCAGTCGCCGTTTTTATGCTCACCTCTATCTATTGAGTTATTGTTAAAAGCTCTAATAGATCGCTTCATTTTCCAAGTGAAACACCTAAAATAAAACAAATTTTAATTTTTTCTGATTGCTCCCATGCCTTATAGTCATTACGATTTAGCCACCTTAAAAGCCCAGCTGGAACAGGCGCAGCTTGCCGGCTTTCTGTATCAGCATCAGCAGCACATGCTGGTGTTGCAAGAAGCGTTTGATGAAGATGGTTCTGCACTAAATACCTTTGTCCAGCACGAGTTCAGTGCCGATCAGATCGGGCTGCAATTTGGTCTACGACTTTCGGACCATAACATCGAGTTTTTGATTGGCCTGACCCACAGTAATCAGGATCGCGGTTATGAAATTGGTGCCGGCAATTTAAAAGGTGACCAGAAAGCCTTTAACCTGATGTATGCCTTTTATAACTATCCAAAAGCCTTTTATCTGGTCAGCATGCCACTGGCCTCCACCTCAAGCCAGCTGGAACAGGCCATTGAACAGCAACTATTCCAGCGTCCGGAACTGGCCTTCCTCGACACCGCAGTCAAAACCAATCCAATGGGTGAACAGGTGCAGTGGATGAAATCGTTTATTGTGCAGCAAAGCCTGAACATGAAAGTGCGTATTCAGACCAGTTTAATCTAAGCGATTCTTCTGATCTGTGCTTTACGTATAGCTTGATGATACTCAAACAAAAAAATAACCCGCGAGATTCGCGGGTTATTTGATGTAGCAGATTTTAGTTCTTGTGACGCATATGCGGGAACAAAATCACATCACGGATACTTGGTGCATTGGCGAACAACATCACCAGACGGTCAATCCCGATCCCTTCACCTGCTGTAGGTGGCAAGCCATATTCCAGTGCTTCAACGAAGTCTGCATCATAGTGCATCGCTTCATCATCACCAGCATCTTTCTCAGCTACCTGTGCCTGGAAACGCTCCGCCTGATCAATTGGATCATTTAACTCTGAGAAGCCGTTTGCCAGCTCACGACCACCAATGAAGAATTCAAAACGGTCAGTGATGTGCGGGTTTTCATCATTACGGCGAGCCAGCGGTGAGGTTTCTGCTGGGTATTCAGTAATGAAGGTTGGCTGACGCAGTTGAGTTTCAACTGTTTCTTCAAACACGATGGTTTGCAGCTTGCCTAAACCAAATCCTGGTTTTACCTGCTCTTTCAATTCGTTTTGTACGAAGTTGGCCAGAAATTCACGGTCATTCACGTTTTCAGGGGTGAATTGCGGGTTGTGCTCAAGAATCGCATCAAACATCGAGATTTTCTTGAACGGACCTTTGAAGCTATACACTTCATCGCCATACGGCACATCGGTCGAACCCAAGATGTCGATGGCCAGTTTCTCCAGCATCTGCTCGGTCAGTTCCATCAAATCTTTGTAGTCTGCATAAGCCTGATAGAATTCAATCATGGTGAATTCCGGGTTATGACGGGTCGATACACCTTCGTTACGGAAGTTACGGTTAATTTCGAATACGCGTTCAAAACCACCCACCACCAGACGTTTTAAATAAAGTTCTGGCGCAATACGCAGGAATAATGGCATATCCAGTGCATTATGATGGGTTTCAAATGGACGCGCCGATGCACCACCAGGAATCACGTGCATCATTGGGGTTTCAACTTCCATGAAACGCTTTTCAGTTAAAAACGCACGGATGCCCGATACCACTTTGGCACGAATTTCAAAAGTCTTACGGGTTTCTTCGTTTACAATCAGGTCCAGATAACGCTTACGATACTTCACTTCAGTATCGGTCAGGCCGTGAAACTTGTCTGGTAATGGACGCAGCGATTTGGTCAGCAATTCAAAATGCTCGATATGCACATATAAATCGCCTTTGCCTGAACGGCCGATATAACCTTTAACGGCAATAATATCGCCCAGGTCTAAACCTTTAATGGTTTCCAAGGTTTCAGGGCTAAGTTCTTTACGGGCCACATACAGCTGGATACGACCCGTCATGTCCTGAATTACGATAAATGAACCACGGTTGAGCATGACACGGCCAGCCACCGACACATACACCTTGTCGCCGCCTTCAATTTCTTCTTTAGATTTGTCGGCAAACTGTTCTTGTAAATCTTGCGCGTAATGTTCACGCTTGAAGGTGTTTGGCCATGGGCTACTGTTGCTTTCCTGAGCCTTTTCTTGGATTTGCTTTAACTTGGCATGACGCTGTGCAATTAAATCGTTTTCGGAAATAGTGGGTTCAGAAGTCGACTGAGCGTTTGGTTGCGTCATCTCTGCCTCGAAAATTACTAAAAAATGAAGTGCAATAGCATAGCAGATTTATTTGGCTTTTCGTATGCTCTGCTGAATCCTAAGCCATTTTTTTCATTTTCCAAACCTCTGCTAAACAGCACCTCGCCTTTTGCTGAACTGTTAGACCAATAGCTAACTTCTTTCTTGCATCACCACTCTTACAATGAGCAGGAGAAATTAATTGAAAAGGGAACTTTTCAACTATTCAATAGACGCTTGAGTGTGAATGAAAACAATGAATAGATGCACCTCGAAAATCCTATTTCTGCATGGGCTGGATTCCTCACGTGAATCGAGTAAGTTTCATGCCATCTGCGCAGATAAAAAATACTGTATTACCGTGGATTATCGCAATCTGAACTACCAGACGGTGGCCAGTTTCTATAACGATATTATTGTTAAAATCCAGCCTGAAATTATTGTCGGACATAGCCTCGGCGGCTATTGGGCCTTAAAGATGTCGGCGCTGCATGGTATTCCCTGCGTCATTGCTAATCCGAGTTTACAGCCCGACTTCCGACCGGACTATCCGCAGATTTCCGAACAGGAACTGGACCATGATATTCCGCAGCTGGCCTATCTGGAACTCGGCGATGAACAGCTGGACATGCACTGGGTACAAACCCAGCTGGAAAATTACATGCCAATTCATGCTTTTAAAGGCGGTCATCATCGACTGGTGTGTCCGGAAAATATCAATCCTTTAATCTGGCAACTGGAACAGCAATCACTGCACAAATAAAAAAGCCTTGCACTCGGCAAGGCTTTCTATGTTTCACAGGGTAGTGCTCAGACTTAAGCAACTGCTTCCACCGGCTTAGAGCGTTCATCCAGTACCGACCAGATGTTCAGACCCAAATCTGCGTGTAAATCTGGTAAATCCAGGAAAATGCTCGCACCCAGAATTTCATGCTGACATTTTTCTGCCAGTTGTTTCACTGCTTTTAAGGTACCGCCAGTCGCTAATACATCATCCACAATAATAACTTTCTGACCGGTGACATCTGCCGCCATTTCCAGACGGTCCAGACCGTATTCCAGGCTATAACCCACACCCACTACCGGTGGTGGTAATTTACCGGCTTTACGCACCAGCAATAAGCCCTTGCCAGTACGCTGTGCCAACAGGCTGGCCAGCACAAAACCACGTGCTTCTACCGCAATAAAGCTGTCTACTTCAGCCAGTTTTTCTGCAGGAATACTTTCAATTAAAGCATCTGTCAACGGACCAATATTTTTCATGAATAAAGGGGTCAAGTCATAAAAACAAATACCGGCTTTAGGAAAGTTTTGGACAGTACGAATGTGAGACCACAACGTTGTAGACAGCTTGCTCATAAGGAGATCGGAGAGAGATTAAAAAGAATAGGTGAATTTTACAGCGTCTTGACCGCGAAGACCAGCCAAAGTCCGCCCTTCAGGTTTAAATAAAACCCGATTAAAATTAGTAAATCATTGTTTTTATTATTGGTATTTTTATACTAAATAACCAATATAGATTATCCTAATTATAGAATAGCCTATTTAAGCAAAAATAGCTGTCCGACTTTAGTCGAAATTTAGATGATCTCTCATATATTTTGAAAAGATTTGCGCTGGTTTTTAGTGTGCATATTGTCCGACACTATGCAATATTTGAGATTTTAAAGATAAATTTTGTCCTTCTTAGCCATTCAGCTTTAGAAATGAAGCATTAGACTCCGATATTTACTTTACTTTAACCTCATAACTGCGTAAAAATTTAAGCGAATATGAAGTGTTAAAATCATATCAACTGAGTCATGCTGGTTAGGGAATTTTTTGCCGGTCAGGTTTATTGAAGATCGGCTTTTGGAGAGTCAAATGAAAAAGTATCAATGCATCGTTTGTGGATGGATTTATGACGAGGCAGAAGGCTGGCCGCAAGATGGCATCGTCGCGGGCACCAAATGGGAAGATATTCCAGATGACTGGACCTGCCCGGACTGTGGCGTATCTAAAGTCGATTTTGAGATGGTCGAAATCTAAGTACGCCTCGAAGACCATAACTGCATGGTCTTTTTTTATGTCTTGAAACTTATGCTCAACCTTTTATGGAGAAAATAATGCATCCGATTGTCATCATTGGTTCTGGTATGGCTGGCTATACAGTCGCCCGTGAATTTCGCAAACTGAACCCTGAGCAGGAACTGGTCATGATTTGCGCAGATGATGCAATCAACTATGCAAAACCTACCCTCTCCAATGCCCTGGCCGGCAAAAAAGCACCCGAACAGATTGCGCTGGGGGATGCCGCAAAAATGGGGGCACAGCTGAATATGCGTATTGAAGTGCATACCTGGGTCAAAGCCATTGATGCCGAGCAGCATCTGCTGACTTTAGAGAAAGATGGCGTCGAAAGCCAGCAAGCCTATGCCAAACTGGTACTGGCAGTCGGTGCCAACCCGATTCGTCTGGCCATTTCTGGCGATGGCAGTGATGATATTCACGTGGTCAATAATTTAAATGACTATAAAGCCTTCCGCGAACAGCTGGCAGCGCGTCAGGACAAACGTGTGGTGATTTTAGGCGCGGGCCTGATTGGCTGTGAATTTGCCAATGACCTGCAAAATACCGAGCATCAAGTCACGGTGATTGATCTGGCACCTCAACCGCTGGGCCGTTTATTGCCTGAATTTATTGCCACTGCATTTAAACAGAACCTGGAAGAAACTGGGATTCATTTTGTCTTGGGCACCACGGTCGATAAAGTATCGAAACTGGATAAGGGTGATTATCTGGTGACACTGGCCGATGGCCGTAGCCTGAGCGCTGATGTGGTACTGTCCGCCGTCGGTTTACAGCCGAATATCACTTTAGCCAAAGAAGCCGGCATTCATACCAGTCGCGGCGTGCTCACCAATGGCTTACTGGAAACCAACCTGGCTGATATTTATGCAGTGGGCGACTGCGCTGAAGTCAACGGGACTTTATTGCCGTATGTCATGCCAATCATGCAGCAGGCACGTGCCCTGGCCAAAACCTTAAATGGTGAAACCACACAAGTACACTACCCGGCTATGCCGGTTGCAGTGAAAACCCCGGCGGCACCATTAACGGTGTTACCTGCCCCGGTAGATGTGGAAGTGACCTGGCAAAATGAAGAACTGGACGATGGCATGATTGCCAAAGCCTTTGACAGCACTGCCACCTTACGCGGCTTTGTGCTGCTCGGGCCAACAGCCGGCAAACAGCGCCTGGCTTTAAGTCAACTTGTTCCTGACTTGATTCCAGCGGCAGTTTAGCGCTTTAATCCATCAGGGGTGCGCGCTCACCTTGAAGAAAGGAATATAAGAATGAATAGTTTGCGGTTAAATGTTTCACCTTACAGCAGTTTTATGCACGAAACCAAAGTCGACTTGGGCAATGGCATTGAATTGCATGTCGAAATGGGCGGCGAAATTGGCAATCCGACCATTTTACTGGTCATGGGATTGGGCGCACAGCTGCTGTATTGGCCAGACTTTTTCTGCAAGTCACTCATTGACCAAGGCTTTCGGGTCATCCGTTTTGATAACCGCGATATTGGCCTGTCCTCTAAAGTACGCCATCAGGGCGAGCGCCTGAATACCCTAAAACTGATGGGCCGTTTTGCCTTGGGTTTAGAAAATCAGGGGGCGCCTTATAACCTGTATGATATGGCCGATGATGTGGCCCTGCTGATTGATAAACTGGAGCTGGAACAGGTTGATGTGATTGGCGCTTCAATGGGCGGCATGATTGCACAGATTCTGGCGGCCCGCTATCCGGACAAGGTCAGAAAACTGGCACTATTGTTTACCAGCAACAACCAGCCTTTCCTACCGCCACCTTTCCCGAAACAGCTGTTCAGCTTAGTGGGCAAGCCGGCATCCAATGATGAAGAAGGTATTATTAACCACAGCCTGAAACTGTTTAAAGTGATTGGTTCGCCGGGTTATCTGAATGAAATGGAAGCGGTACAGACCGCCCGTAAATTATATCAGCGAAGTTACCATCCAGCGGGTGTACTTCAGCAGTTTTTAGCAATATTATGTACAGGCTCATTGCGCAGTCTGGACAAGCAGATCCAACAGCCCACGCTGGTTGTTCATGGTTCTCGTGACCGCTTACTTCCACCTGCACATGGTAAGGCTGTTGCGAAAGCAATACCTGACGCTAAATTTGAATTAATTGAAGGAATGGGGCATGATATCCCTCCGCATTTCATTCCATATCTTAGCGAATTATTTGCTCATCACTTTAAATTATAAGCATTAGGACACTATGGCTGCATTACCATCCTTAAGACAGCTGTCATACCTCGTTACACTGTCTGAAACGTTGCATTTTACAGAAGCGGCGCGCCGTTCATTCGTGACTCAATCGACATTGTCGGGCGGGATCATGGAGTTAGAGCGCTTATTGGGTGGCGTATTGGTTGAACGCGATCGCCAGAATGTACGTTTGACTCCTCTCGGTGAACAAGTTGTAGCCCGAGCGCGTGTTCTATTGGCCGATGCGCAGGACTTGATGCGCCTAAGCCGTGAAATGAGCGAGCCCTTAACCGGCGACCTGCATTTAGGTGTGATTCCAACCATTGCACCGTTCATTTTGTCGCAGCTGTTAGATGAAGTGCATAAGCAACTGCCAAAAATCCAGTTACACCTGCATGAAGCACAAAGTGAAAAAATTGTAGAAAAACTGGAACATGGTAACCTGGATATGGTGTTACTGGCGCTGCCGTTTGATACCCGCAGTCTGAAAGTTGCCGAAATTGCCAAAGAAAATCTGGTACTGGTCCACCATAAATCCGATGCACACTCGGCTCAGGCCAAATCTTTAGAAGATCTGGACCTGTCTCGCCTGATGCTGCTGGAAGAAGGCCACTGTTTGCGTGATCATGCCTTAAGTGCCTGCCCGATTGGCGAGCGTAAAAATGATCATCGTTTAAAAGCCAGCTCGCTACCAACCCTGGTGGAAATGGTATCAGCCAACCTCGGCTTTACCTTACTGCCTGAAATTGCCATTCATACCAATATGATTCAGGCCAATTCAGAGCTGGTGGTAAAACAGATTGACGCGGCGCCTACCCGTACCTTGGCCTTAGTAACGCGTAAGAGTACTCCGCTGCAAAGCGAATTTGATGTGTTATTGCAGATTCTGCAAAAAATCTCGCACAGCTAAGTTCTTCAATACCCATAAAAATAAGGAGCATCAGCTCCTTATTTTTTTAGCGGATAAAAGCCTGACATTCTTTAAATGTCAGGCTTGCCTCGCTTACTGAATCATCTCGATCAGGGTGCGCTGTGCATTGGAAGCCGGCTCACCTTCTGCGGCCTGCGCACGAATCCAGGTACCATCTCCCTGCAGTAGCCACGCCTGCTGGTTATCTTGCAGATAAATTTGCAGACCTTGCTGATAAATACGTTTTTTCAGTGCCGGATCTTCAATCGGGAAGCAGGCTTCAACCCGGTTAAACAGGTTACGGTCCATCCAGTCAGCACTTGAACAGTAAATACGCGCATCACCATTATTGCTGAAGTAATACACGCGGGTATGTTCCAGGAATCGGCCGACAATGGAACGTACCCGGATATTTTCCGACAGCCCCGGCAAGCCCGGACGCAGGCAGCAAATCGAACGGATAATCAGGTCAATCTGCACGCCAGCCTGGGAAGCTTCATACAGTTTATTGATCAGCTGCATTTCGGTTAAGGCATTCACCTTCACAATAATTTGTGCTGGTTTACCAGCTTTGGCATTGGCAATTTCATCATCAATAAAGTTGATCAGCTGGGTATGCAAAGTAAACGGCGCATGCAGCAGCTTTTTCAGCTTGGCCATTTTGCCCATGCCGGTCAGTTCCTGGAAAATGCGGTGTACATCTTCACAGAGTTCCTTGTCTGTAGTCAGCAAGCCGTAGTCGGTATAAATCCGCGCATTACCGGCATGATAGTTACCGGTGCCCAAATGCACATAACGCACCAGCTTGTTGTTTTCACGGCGCACCACCAGAATCATTTTGGCATGGGTTTTATAACCGACAATGCCATAGACCACCACCGCGCCGGCCTCTTGCAGCACGTTGGCCACAGCAATGTTGGATTCTTCATCAAAACGCGCACGCAGCTCAATGACCGCGGTCACTTCTTTACCATTACGCGCCGCTTCCGCTAAGACTTGTACGATTTCAGAATCGGCACCACTACGGTACAGGGTCTGTTTAATTGCCAGTACCTGCGGGTCACGCGCCGCTTCACGCAGCAGGTTAATCACCGGGGCAAAGGATTCAAACGGATGATGCAGCAGAATATCCTGCTTTTGCATGGCCGAAAAAATATTCTCGGACTTTTTCAACACTTTCGGAATCACTGGCGTATGTGAGTCATAACGTAAATGTGGACGTTTAAAGTTAGACAATAAACGCGCCAGATTCACCGGACCATCCACTTTATAGAGCTGATCTTCATGCAGATCGAACTCATTTAGTAGATATTCATAAATCGGTTGCGGACAGTTCTGGGTGACTTCCAGACGCACCGCGCGGCCAAAACGGCGGGAGTTCAGCTCGCCTTTCAGCGCTTTAGCCAGATCTTCGACATCTTCGTTTAAGGCCAAGTCAGCATTACGGGTGACACGGAACTGATAACAGCCAGTCGCAGTCATGCCCGGGAACAGGTCCGATACATGCTCATGAATAATCGCAGACAGCATCACGTGATGTTCTTTACCACCGGTCAGTTCATCTGGTAAACGCACCACACGTGGCAAGGAACGCGGCGCTGGTACCACGGCCAGGTCAATCTGACGGCCGAAAGCGTCTTTCCCTTCCAGCGTCACAATAAAGTTCAGACTTTTATTGACCAGACGCGGGAATGGATGGGCCGGGTCCAGGCTGATTGGGGTTAAGACCGGTGCAACCTGTTCCTGGAAATATTTTTTCACCCAGGCCGATTGGGCTGGCGTCAGCTCACCACGGCGCAAGAAACAGATGTCTTCTTCACGCAGTTTAGGCAGAATTTCCTGGTTTAAAATACGGTATTGGCGCTCAATGGCAGCGTGGGCAGTTTGGGAAATCTGCTCCAGTACCTGTTTCGGAGTCAGACCATCCGGGCTACGGCTTTCATTACCCAGATCCAGCTGCTCCATGACACCTGCAACACGAATTTCAAAAAACTCATCTAAGTTACGTGAAAAGATGAGTAAAAAGTTCATACGTTCCAGCAACGGATGCAAAGGATCGACTGCCTGCTCCAGCACGCGCAAATGGAAATCGAGGATAGAAAGCTCACGATTGATGTATCGATCATTATAGGTATAGTCTATTTGCGCAGGGGTCGCGCTCGCTGCCGTATTCATATGCACCCTATGACTTTTTCTCAAGTATTCACTATTCATAAGTATGCTTCAATTTTGTGACAATTTCATAAAAAAAGCCCACTGCTGTGGGCTTTTTTTCAATTTTACAACTCAAGGAATCTCGCTGTAACGCATGTATTTACGGATCATGCGTTTACGTGGTTCCAGACCACGGCCGGAACGGTTGTCCTGATAATATTTTGGATTCGGTAAAATCGCAGCCAGAAAAATCGCTTCTTCACGACTAAGGCTGCGTGAAGACTTGCCAAAATAATGCTGGGTCGCCGCCTCAATACCGTAAATGTTGTCGCCAAACTCTACCGAGTTTAAATACACTTCCAGAATCCGCTGCTTGCTCCACATGCGTTCCATCATCCAAGTGGCAATCGCTTCCTGACCTTTACGCAAAAACGAACGCTGGTTAAATAAAAACAGGTTTTTCGCCAGCTGCTGGGAAATGGTCGAACCGCCAGCCACCACCTGTCCCTGATCTTTATTGCGTTCCAGCGCATGCTGAATACCTTCCCAGTCAAAGCCATGGTGCTGCATAAACTTGCCATCTTCGGCAGCCACCACGGCTTTTTTCAGATATTCACTGATCTGGTCATAGTCACGCCATTCATGCCGGATGGGCTGGGAAGTATCTGACCAGTAGTCCAGGCGCATCATCATGGTACTTTGTACCGGCTGGGTTCGCCACCAGGCCAGACTCGAGAAAATCCACAACTGGATCAATAAAAACAGACTGACAAGAATTAATAAGGTACGGACAATAAAAGCTTTCATGTCAGCTTGGGGCTCCTGAGGCGTGAATTTTTCGTGTTAAGCTTATAACGAAATAAATCATCATTGTATAAAAATAGCATGTCTGAATATTCACCGCCGCTGATTCACCGTAAACCCGAAACGCATTTATGGTGGCTGACGGCCCTGTTGATTGCCCTCAATATTGGTGTATTTGCCTGGCAAATCCTGACCGGTGTCGATGCCAGCCAGCCCAGCACCCGGGATGCGATTCTCTGGGGCGCCGACTATGCTCCCCTGACCTTTCTCGAACAGCCGCAGCGTCTGTTCAGCAGCATGTTTTTCCATTTTGGCATGATTCACCTGATGCTGAATATGTGGGCCCTGTATATTTTTGGCAGCGTGGCCGAACAGCTTTTTGGCCGGATGTATTTTTTAGGCCTGTATCTACTGGCCGGACTGATGGGCAGCCTGCTCAGTGGCTATTTACAGATTCAGGATTCTTTAGAAATTCTTGCACATGGCCTGACCAGCCCGGATTTACTGCCAAGTGTGAGCGCTGGTGCATCGGGTGCAGTGATGGGTTTGGGTGCGTCCCTGACGGTTTTATCATTATTGCCACGTCTGCCAAAACAGCGTTTCCTGCTGGATAAAAAAACCTTATTGCTGGTGATGGGTCTGAACCTGTTTATGGGCTTTATGATTAGCGGGATTAACAATGCCGCACATATTGGCGGCATGGTGATGGGCGCAGCCCTGGCAGCGCTTTGGTATGCCGGCCAGAAGCTGCACAAGTCAGCGCTGTTTTCACTGCTGGCGCTGACCGGCGCCGCCATCATCAGCTGGCTGTTTTATCAGTACTGTCTGCAACAGGTACAGATCCTTGCCCCGCTGTGGCAGGAAATTCTACAGATGATGCGCCAGCAATTGCAGCTTTAATGCATTCCTATCATTTTAATGCAGAGATGACGCTTATTGATTCATCTCTCGCAGGCTTTGCAAAGGCGGAATATCCGATAAATAACTAAGCCGATAACGACCAATCAAAGCACACAATAAAGTCATTACAACCGGCAAGATTAGCCAGATTTCCCAGTGTGGCTGAATTGCCAGTTCCATCCGGTAACTGGCAATCGCACTAATCACCTCGGCAAACAGACAGGCCACCACTCCGGCAATCCCGCCAATCAGGCCAATTTCCAGACTCATCATCCGTTTTAATTTCTGCTTGGAACTACCAAAAGAACGCAGCAAGGCCACCTCACGTTTCCGCTCATCCATCAGCAGGTTTAAACAGGCAATCAGCACCAGAATCCCAGACACGGCCACCAACACTGCCAGAATGGTAATAATCTGTACCAACACATTCACAATCCGTTTAATCTCTTCCAGAATCAGACTGACATCAATAAATACGGTATTGGAAAACTGCTGGATCAGCTGCACCAGTGCCGGCCGGTCCTGCTCTGGCACATAGAAACTGCCCAGATAGCTGCCGGCATTTTCATCCATGGTCTGCGGTGAAAAAATAAAGAAGAAATTCGGACTAAAACTTTCCCATTCCACGCTGCGCAGATTGATGACTTTGGCCTGCAACAAGCCTTCCGGCAAACTAAAGGTCAGCGTATCGCCAATCTCAATGCCCAGCTCTTGCGCGGTATTGGCCTCAACCGAGACCTGCCCGATCTGGCTAAACTGTTCCTGCCCGGCCACAATCAGGTTATCGGCCGGAAAGCGCTCGGCCTGGGTCAGGTTTAATTCACGTCGGAGCGAATTATTGTGCTGGATTAGCGCTTCTGCAAAGGGCTGATCGTTTTTGGCCACCAGCCGCCCGCGCACATTTGGGTACAGCGGCGTACTGTGCCAGCCCTGCTGTTCAAGCTGCGCCTGAAACTCTGGCATATCAAACGGTGGTAAACCATAAACAAACTGGTTCGGCGTGCCTTCCGGCAATTGCTGCTGCCAGCGATCCAGCAGATCGGTACGTAATACTGCCAGCACGGTAATCAGACTAAGGCCCAGCGCCAGTGCAGTAATCTGAAATGCAGTCTGATACGGCGTGCGTACATAGGCCGAGATACCGCTTTTTAAATTGCGGATCAGTTTCAGGAAGCTCCAGACTACGGCATAGAGTACGCTACACAGCAGGATGATGGCGCCCATGACCCATAGCGTTAGCACGATATTTTCAGTCAACACCACACTAAACAGCATCAGGCTGAGTGTGCCAGTCAGCAGCATCCATAGCATCGACTGGACTGATTTTTCCTGCTGGCGAATCACCCTGATTGGTGGGGTATTTAGCAGCTGCCACAGACTTGGCAAAATAAAGCCCAGCAGTACCACGGCACTGGTCAGCATGGCAATCGGGAGTGGCCCCAGCAGCATCTCGACAGCGGAAAACTGCAATTGCAAATGCGGAATCAGCTGTAACATTAATTGCAACAGCCCATAGCCTAGCGTAATGCCGACCGCACTACCGAGCAGCATCGCCAGTAACAGCACCACCGCCAACAAGGTCAGATAAGCGCCCAGAATCTGCTTCTTGGTCGCGCCAATGCAACGCATTAAAGCAATATGATCCTGATTCTGCTGCACATAACGCTGGCTGGTCAGGGCAATGGCAATGCCGCACAGTAAAATGGTGAGAATATTGGCCAGCTGTAAAAAGGTATCCAGATTGGCAATTGGACGCATCAAGCGGGTATTGCCTTCACTGGCATTGCGCAGGCGCAGCCCATCCGGCTCACTGATATTCTGCCCGTCAATTTCCTGGGTCTTGGGCAAGCTTTCCTGATACTGTTTAAAATCCTGCTCGAACTGGCGAGTATGCTGGGGTGTACCGGCCATCAGCAAGCGGTAATTAATCCGACTGCCAACCTGAATGGCATTGGTACGCGCCACATCTTGCTGGGCAATGATCACCGTCGGTGAAAAACCGCTAAAACCCAGTTCCTGATTGGAATCATGCTCGATGCTGGCCGTGACCTGAAAGGCGCCATCGGCAATATTTAAGGTATCGCCCACCTGAATTTTTAGCAGCTCCATCGCGCGCTGGCTGACCCAGACCTCGCCCGGTTGAATGGCAGCAGCAGGCTGCGGCGCAACCCGCAGCTCTCCGCGTAACGGAAAGGCCTGATCAATGGCTTTGACATTCACCATCACAAATTCATCGCCGGTGTGTGCCATCGAGCTAAACACCGTAACATGCGACTGCTTTAGCGCTAACTCATCGGCCGCCGCTTCCCAGCGCGGTGCAATCGGTTTATTGTCAGACAGCACCAGATCACCGGCCAGCATTTCTGCCGCCTGCAAAGCCACCGCATTTTGAATCTGCTCATTGCTGAATTTCAGCGCGGTTGTGGCACTAATTGCCAGAATTAGCGCAATCAGTAACAGATAAACACCGGTACTTTTAAAACTCTGGGTCAGTAAAGGACGAAATAACGGGTTCATCTCATCCTCCTGCCGGGTGTTCCAGCAATTGTCCCTGACTGAGTTCAAAATGGCGCTGACATTGCTGCGCCAGTTTCGGATCATGCGTCACCAGCACCAAGGTGGTCCCCAGTTCACGGTTCAGTTGAAATAACAGCTGTTCAATTTCTTTGGCGGTTTCGCCGTCTAAATTCCCGGTCGGTTCATCGGCAAAAATGATTTTAGGCTCACTGATTAAAGCCCGGGCAATCGCCACCCGTTGCTGCTCACCACCCGACAGGACTTTCGGGGGCTGCTCTGCCTGCCGTTCCAGTCCGACTTTTTTCAGTAGATTACGCGCCTTGTGTTCGGCCTCGGCAAATTTAAAATTCGGTTGCAAGCGTAGCGGCAGCATGACATTTTCCAGTGCGGTTAAATGCGGCAATAACTGGAACGACTGGAATACAAAACCAATATATTTCAGCCGCACCAGCGCACGCTGTTCTTCATTCAGCTCCTGAATTGATTCACCACAGACCGTTAACTGCCCGGCACTGGCCTGATCCAAGGTCGCCAGAATCCCCAATAAGGTCGATTTGCCTGAACCGGAACGGCCGGTAATTGCCACCTGTTCCCCCGCCCGGATCTCCAGATTTAAATTTTCAAAAATCGTCAGTGTTTTTTGTGCAAGTTGTATCTTTTGTGTCAATTGTTGGGCAGAAATAATGCTTTGTGGCATGATGGCGGTATCTGTAGTGAATTGAGTCATAGTATCCTTAAATGCACATTCGCAATTTCAAAATGAGTTGTTTTGCTTATTTCGCTGTGGCTGGGCTTGCCTTCATGCCCATGCTGGTGTCTGCCAAAACCATCATGATTCTGGGTGACAGCTTAAGTGCCGGTTACGGTTTGCAACCACAACAAGGCTGGGTCCATCTGTTACAAAAACGTTTAGAGCAACAGTATCCGAAACAGCATAAAGTGGTCAATGCAAGTGTGAGTGGCGAAACCACCAGCGGCGCGCTGGCACGTTTGCCCAAATTACTGCAAACGCATAAGCCGCATGTGGTGGTAATTGAACTGGGCGGTAATGATGGCTTGCGTGGTCAGCCACCGCAGCTGATTCAAAATAATCTGGCGCGGCTGATTCAGCACAGTCAACAGGCCAAAGCCAAGGTGATTGTATTTGGCATGAAAATGCCACCCAATTATGGCAGCGCCTACAGCAAGGCGTTTGAAAATAACTACAAAGTGGTGAGCCAGCGTTATCAGGTCAAATTACTGCCCTTCTTCCTAGACGGTGTCGCCGGTAAAAATACCCTGATGCAAAAAGATCTGATCCATCCGACGGCTGCAGCCCAGCCCATTTTGCTGAAAAATGCCTATCCCTTGATTCAGGCAGCATTAAAATAAAGCCGATTCAACGCTGAGATGGTTTTCAAGATCCGGATTTCAGCCATAAAAAAAGCGGGACATCAATGCCCGCTTTTTGATTATTTTTAGAATCAATTAAAAATCAAAGAAAGTTACTTCACCGGTTTCTAATGAATATTCTGCACCTACGACTTTCAGCTGCCCCTGTTCAATCAGGTTTTCTAACACTGCTGAACCATGACGTAGCTGATTGACTGAGGCAAACACATTGGAACGAACCGCATGTTTCGACAGCTTGGCCAAATCATTTTTCAGTTCAGTCTGCATCAGCGTTTCTACGGACGGGCGAACACGGTTCACAATTGACATCAGATTGGCAGATGGTGGACAGTCCGGGCACATCAAGGTATCAATGGTGGCCTGAATCGCGCCACAGTGACTATGGCCCAAGACCACAACCACGGCGCAGTCATAACGCTCTGCCGCAAATTCAACACTGCCGACCTGAGATGGCGCAACAATATTCCCTGCCACACGAATCACAAACAGATCGCCGAGTCCCTGATCAAAAACCATTTCTGCAGGTACACGTGAATCAGAACAACCGAGCACAATCGCAAAAGGATTCTGGTCTTCGGCCATCTCTGCACGTTGATGGTGGGTTAGTTGTTTCGGATGATTGGTATTGCCCGAAACAAAACGTTGGTTTCCTTGTTTAAGACGTTCTAAAGCCTCTTGAGCTGTGAGCATTCTTGTTACCACCAGTTTTTGAATTTTCAGCATTTTAATCCTCTGCCGGGACAAAGTCACTTGCAAAAAAAATAGCTGATCAATTTTTATAAGATAAATTTTTTCAAATTTTCCTAAAGTAATTGCGATTTACATCACACTTCAAAAGCAGCACACCAACCCGATCAAAAAACAGCTAGGTGACATTTTCTGCAAAGCCCTTACAATAACCAGAAACAGCATTTTCAATTCGACTTAAGGCGAAAATTTACACAATTCAAACAAGCCAAGCCGACGCCTATTTAAAAAATATTCTTGGGGATATCGTCAATGAAGCAGGATTCTTCGCGATTTTTGTCTTGGCCACGACTGGCAGTCCTGGCACTGGCACTGTCTGCACCTCTGCTCAGCTCTGCCGCCAAACTCTCGCCTGAACAGCAAGTGGTGCAGCATTATTATCAGACTGAACGCCAGGCGGCGGGTCTGGTCTCGAAAAGCTTGAAAATTGGCAATATTACCTGGCGCTATAATGAAGGCGGCGATGTTAATCGGCCAACCATTTTGCTGTTACATGGCTTTGCCGGACACCGCGACAACTGGAACCGGGTGGCCAAATTTCTCACCCCGTCCTATCATGTGATTATCCCCGATTTACCCAATACCGGTGAAACCCAGAGTTCGGGCAATTTTGACCTGTCTGTACCAAGCATGAGCGCACAATTGCGTCAGCTGGTAGAAACCTTGAATATTGCCGACAAACTGAATATTGCCGGGCACTCATTGGGTGGCTCTGTGGCAACGGTCTATGCAGCCCAATATCCGTTTGATACCCAAAGCCTGTTCCTGCTGAACAGTGCCGGTATTTATAAACACTCCAATACGCCTTATACCAAAGATCCGCTGTTACTGAAAAATCTGGTGGTCACCGCGCCGGGCGATTTAGACCATATTGCGCATCAGCTGATGCAAAACCCGCCGAAAGTACCAGAGCAGTTTAAATCTGCTCAAGAAAAACTGTTAATTTCACGGGCCAGTCAATCCTTAAAATTTATTGACCAGATGGTCACCCTGAACCGGATTTATACCCCGGACAGCTTTGCCCGTCTCACCCGCAATATTGAAGCACCGACCCTGATTCTCTGGGGCAAGCACGATAAAATTATTAATGTTGAAGTGGCCAAAGAATTACAGGGTCTGTTTAAACGCGCAGAAACCCCGGTCATTTTAAATAATGTCGGTCATGTGCCAATGCTGGAAGCCGAACAGCAGGTGGTACAACATTATTTACCCTTCCTGGCCAAAACACAGAACCTAAAAAACCCGCTAGCTGATAAACTGATTCCTTTAAATTAAGTTCCAGAGATTGTATGCAGCAAAACCCGATGCTTGAGCAGTTGATTGAAGCTCATCTTGACTTTTTAGCACATGAGTTTTCTCAGCCTGAAACCGTACAGCAGGAATTTCTGCATTTTTATCACTGGTTCCGCAAGCAGCATCTGAAAGATCTCTGGAGTTGCGAACAGCTGAATGCCCTGCTGCAAAAACAGATTCTGGACACACCGGCCAGTGCCTTTCTGATTGAACAGATTGCAGAACACATCCGCTTTGCCTTGGTGCATCCGGTGAATGACAGCGCCAAAATTGCCGATGTCATTCCGGTACTGACCATTGATAAAATTGCCCAGTATGTGGCCAGCAAAAGTGGTCATCGTCAGCGTCTGATTAAAACCGTGGTCAGCAATCCGGCCTTTTCTGCGATGATTAGCCAGTTAATCCAGCACTCGATTCAGGATTATCTGGACAATTCACTGATTGCCAAAAGTGTGCCTGGCGTGTCGCGTTTTATGAAAATGGGCAAATCGGTACTGGAAACAGTGACCGATTCCAGTTTAGACAGTGCAGTGAGTGCCTATTTGCAAAAGAATATCTTAAAGCTTAGCCAGATGAGTGAATCGGTCCTGAACCAGCATTTTGATGATGACAAGCTCTATCATCTGCAGGCCAATATCTGGCACAAGATTAAAGACCTGCCTTTGTCGGTCTTAAAAAACTATATTGAAGTACAGGATCTGCCACAGACTGTGGCGCTGGGTCATGAAATCTGGGACTTTATGCGCCAGAGTGATTATTTAAAACAGCAGCTACATGATGGGGTACACGCCTGGTATGTCCGTAATCAGGAACGCACTTTTGACCTGTTATTGCGTGATCTGAATATTGATGAAGCCCTGATTCAGCAGGAATTGCAGCAACTGTTGAACCCGGTGATTCAGCAGATGCTGTCGCAGCAGTATTTACGGGAACGTGCACGGCTCTATCTAGAAAAGTTTTATTATTCCGAGCCAGCACAGAAAATTCTGAACACCAATACCTAAGCCTCAAAAAAAGCCGCAATTTCGGCTTTTTTTCTTGCTTGATCATTGAAACGTAGATGTTTAGCAGTTGATGATTAGAACCTGGCCATCAGGCTAATGCCATAACGGCGGCCATCTAGAAGCTGGTCACCATCACGGTCTTCAGCTTTTTCATCCAGCAGGTTATACACGCCAAATTTACCACTGATATTTGGGGTAAATTTATAGTTCAGACCCACATCTAAAAACTCATAACCCGGATTTGGCTGGGCAACAGAAGTCCGGCTTAAATAGGCAGATGTTTCTGAACGATAATGCAGGCGTGACCAGACATTCAAGGCATCATTAATTTCATGATCGACCGTAATATTCAGCATATGCTCTGGCATCTGGTTTACAGGCTGGCCTTTGAACTCACCTGTCTTAAATTCGGAATCGGTAAAGGTATAGTTGGCCATGAGCGTGGTGTAATCACTCAGGCTGGCTTCCAGAGTCGCTTCCACACCTTTTAACTCGGCTTCATCGACATTAATCCGTTCACTGATGAAATAAAACGGTGTATCGCCTTCAAAACATTTCCACTCCTGCCAGTTATCCCGGTTGGTCGAGCTGCCATCGGTATCGGTTTCGCAGGCACGCACTTCGGTAATCCGGTCTTTATACTGAGTGACATAAGCGGTTAAGGACGCCTTGACCCTGTCATTTTGCCAGTTCACGCCCAGCTCTGAAGACAGACTCGATTCCGGGTCTAGGTCCGGATTGGCGCGAATAATGCCGCGTCCGGTGGCTAACGGTGAACCACCACCGCCGGTGACGCTATAAAAGCCTTCCGTGGCAGCACGAATATCCGGCTGTTTATAACCGGTTGACACCCCACCTTTCACGGTCCATTGGTCATTCAGGCTATACACGCCATATAAGCGCGGCGAAACATGACCACTGTAGTTTTCGTCATGGTCATAGCGCAGCCCGGCGGTTAAATCGAAACGGTCACTCAAATGCCAGGTATCTTCCAGAAAAGCCGCGGCCGACCAGCGGGTTAATTCACTAAACTCCGGCGCATTCGGATTACGGTTGGTGGCCTTATCGGTGAGTTTCTCATCTTTATAATGCGCACCAAAAGACAGTGTATGATTGCCCAGCAACCAGTTCCACTGGTTATTAAAGGTCCAGGTATCCAGTTCAATGCCTTTGGTGCCCAACTGGGTATTACCACGATCGGGGTTTTTAGAATTTTCATACTGCAGATAGGTGGTACTATCAAGCTGATCGCTATAACGGCCATGATGGGTTAAGGCATAAACATGACGATAATTACGTGAACTGGAATCGGCGGCATTGTTGGCCGGTGCAACCGTTTTACCCACCGTGGTTTCCGATTCCTGCTGGACAAAATTGGCTTCCAGTTGCAGATCATGATTGTCATTGAGTATATAACTCAAGCGGCTATTCAGGCTTTCCCGTTCAGTCCCGCGAAAACCGCCAACATAGGCATCTTCTTCACGTTTTTGCTTATTCAGCGACAGCTGTAAACCAAGCTTGTTCTCTAGTAATGGACCCGCCAAATAGACCGAACCATTTTGAATATCGCCGGCATTGCCCTGATCCTGAATGACACTGCCCAGTTCGACACTGCCCGACCAGCGGTCACTGACTTTCTTGGTAATAATATTCACCACCCCGCCCATCGCATCTGTTCCATACAGTGTTGAGGCCGGCCCACGAATAATTTCAATTCGCTCAATCGCGGAGACCGGCGGCAAAATATTTTTCTCAAAACCGGCATCATCGCCATTTGGATTGACATCACGGCCGTATTGACGTTTGCCATCGACCAGAAACAAGGTGTAATTCGAGCTCATACCGCGAATGCTGATGGTTTGTGCCGAGCCAGAACCGGACACCACCACGCCGGGAGTATGTCTAAGTACATCTGTAATATCATTATATTCACGCTTTTCCAGCTCTTCCCGATCAATCACGGTAATGGACGCCGGCGCCTTGGACAGGTCCTGTTCATAGCCGGTAGCGGTTACCACAATGGTATTTAACTGGGTCGCATCTGCAGTGCTATTGTCTGGATTTGCTTGAGCAAGGCTGCTCATCACGGCAAGGACCGCAAAAGATAATGCTGACTGGTTCAGAGTTTTATTCATCAGGTTATCCCAATTTAATTAAGGAGAAATTCTGTGTATTTCGTTGCGCATTGTAACAATCTTGACTGATAATTCAATTATTACTGATAATTATTATCATTATTATATTTATTTAAGACAGTAAAAAGCCTCCACGATGGGAGGCTCATTTGCTGAAGTGAAACTTATTTATTATTTAAAATAAGCACCTTCGGCCTGGCTGTGGTCAGTCTGGTCTACCACACGCATTAATTCAGGCACATGCTGTTTTAATGTGGTTTCCACACCCTGTTTCAGCGTGACATCAATCGCTGAACAGCCCTGACAACCGCCACCGAATTTCAGGATCGCGGTTAAACCATGTTCCGGATCTTCAACCACTTCCACCAAGGCACAGTTACCGCCGTGACCGGCAAGGCCCGGGTTAATTTCAGACTGTAATACGTAAGTAATACGCTCTTCGATTGAGGCATCCGGACCCACGCGTGGCACTTTCGAGTTAGGCGCACGGAAGGTCAGCTGGCCCCCAAAACGGTCTTTGTTGTAATCAATAACCGCATCCAGTAAATATGGAATAGACGGGGTGTCGATATAGGCCGGAAAATCCGGATAATCCTGCTTATAATCTGTTGGTACGACTTCTTCTGGCGCACTATAAGCCATACAACACTCAGCACGCGGCGTTCCAGGATTCTCAACAAAAACGCGCACACCAATCCCCGGTGTATTTTGCTTTGCCAATAAATCTTTTAAATACTCTTGAGCATTTGGGGTGATCAATAAGTTTGGAATCTCTTCTGCAACTGCAGTGCTGTGGTTCTCAGTCGACATAACAATATTTCCTCATGCTGAAGTTGCCATTTTAACTGAAGATGCGGCGGAATTAAAAAAATTCAACTAAAATTGTCGGAATTATCCTATGAAAGTTCTGTTTCATTTGTTTTTTAATGGCATTATGATCAGGAAACCCGAAAAGAAGAACATCTGTTTATGTTAGATTTACCGTTTAATCATACTGTTACGCTGATTGTGATTACAGCGATTATCTCCTTTATTGCTTTTTCCAAAGAAAAAGTCATGAACCGGCTGATTTTCTGGCCACCGGCGTTGGAACGGGGTCAATATGACCGCTTCATTACCCACGGTTTTGTCCATGCCGATGGTACCCACTTGCTGTTTAACATGATTACCCTGTTTTTCTTCGGCAGTATTATTGAAAGCTTTTACCGTCAGTATCTGTATGATCTGGGCTTTGTGCTGTTTTACCTCGGTGGTCTGATTGCCGCAATTTTACCGAGTTATCTAAAACACAAAAATGATCATCGCTGGGCCAGCCTGGGTGCTTCCGGTGCGGTGTCTGCAGTACTGTTTGCCTATATCCTGTTTGAACCATGGAAACTGATTTTTGTGTTCTTTATTCCGGTTCCGGCAATTATTTTTGCGGTGCTGTATGTGGCCTATAGCATCTGGTCGGGTAAACGTGGCAATTCCAATATTAACCACAGCGCGCATTTGTGGGGAGCAGCCTATGGGGTGATTATCACCATCATGATTGAGCCGCGTTTAATTCCACATTTCCTGAATAAACTTAGCCAGCTTCCGTTCTAAATTTGAGCAATCTGAAGCGCCTGCGGTATATTTTGACAACGCATAACTACAATTAACACAGTATGCCTCAGCGGTTGGCGTCTAAAATAACTCGAATAATAACGAAGATGGAAGATGAGAGATGAAAAAGTTATTTCTGATTGCCGGCTGTTTACTGAGCTTGAGTGCCTGTGCCGTCCATACCCCAGAAGGCCGTTTGGTGATTGATCCTGACTCACGTATTTATGGCTATCCAGGAGATTTCTGCCCACCAGGTCAGGCCCAAAAAGGCCGCTGCTAAGCCCATTTTTCCATTTAGCCTCCAGAATGGAGGCTTTTTACTGCGTCCTCATAAACTGCAATTTCATTGGATAATTCATACAATTTTGGTAGTTAATGCCACCCCATCTCACAATTTGGCATAGATAATGTATACATCTGTATATTAATTTGCTTTCAAGCTGCGAGTTTTTGCATGTCCACATTAGACGGCCTACAATTTCCACATTTCGAAAACCAGAAACCCAGTACTTCACGCACAGGACGTGCGATTATTGCCGAGGCACTGGCCGGTGTTGCACCGCAACTGTCCCAGCAAACTCTGTCTGAAAAAAACTGGCGCAAACAGTATCCCAAATATTTTAAGGCGCTGGTCGAATACGGCATTCAGACCTGCCAGAACCCGATTCAAATTGCTGAACAGGGCCTGAATAAAGCACATGGCAGTTTCGAGTTTTATCGACATGGTCAAAAACATCTGCTGAAAGATGTGATGAGCCTCGATGCCCAGCCTTTGCACACAGTTAAAATCCAGGGCCAAAGCACGGCGGCGCCGGAATGGTATGTGCCGTATCAGGGACAGAAACTGCAAGGTCAGACACTGCTTGAGCAAATCCAGCGCTGGGAAGATGGCGGGATTATTGAACACAGTCATGCTCAAGCTTTACGTGCAGCAGTCGCTCATCCGGAATGGTTCGATTTATCAGACCGTACCATGGTGCTGTTTGGTGCTGCTTCTGAAGCTGGCCCCCTGACCTGGCTATCGAAATGGAAAGCCAATATTGTCGCGGTCGATTTACCCAATGCCCGGGTCTGGAACAAAATTCTAGAAACCGTGCAACAGGGTAATGCCACCCTGTATGCACCAGCGACTGAAGCGCTAGATGAAAACAGCACGACTGAGCTATTAAAAGAGCAGCTTGGCGCCAATTTACTGACTCAAACTCCTGAAATTGCCCAGTGGCTAACCCAGTTTGAACAGCAGCTGGATTTGGCTGCAATTGCCTATTTAGATGGTGAAAAACACGTGCGTGTGGCCATGGCGATGGATGCGATTATGCAGGCCGTCAGCGCGCAAAAAGCCGAGACCAGCCTGATGTTTATGTGCACCCCAACTGATGTCTATGCAGTGCCTGCCGATGTGATTCAGGCCTCAAAAGACAAGTATCAGCAACGCTCGAAAGCCCAGCAACTGCTGACCCGTGGGGTTTCAACGGTCACGGCGCAACATTTCTTCCAGAAAAACCTGCATGATCTGGTGCATTCAGACAATGGACAGGATTACGGGATTGCCGACTGTCTGGTGGTGGAACAAGGACCGAACTATGCGCTGGCCAAACGTATTCAGCAATGGCGCGCCACCCTCGCCCGTCATCAGGGACAACGCGTCAGCATTAATATTGCACCATCAACCACGACCTATTCGGTGACTAAAAATCCGTTATTAAAAGCGGCATTTAATGGTGCCAGCCTGTTTGATGTAGAAGCTTTTGCGCCAGAAACCACCAATGCGATTATGGCCGCGCTCTGGATTCATGACCTGCGTAATCCACAGTCGGGGGCCAATCCGGAAGTGACTCTGAACCATCCTTTAGAGTTGATGATGGAAGGGGCCAACCATGGCGGTTTATGGCGTGTCGCATATTTGGCCCGTACTGCCCTGCCTTTTGCAGCCTTATATGGTTTTGCTACCGAGAAGCTGCCTAAAGGCTTACTGGCCAAGTTAAAGAAATAAGAGATTTTAATCTCTCTTCGATCGTTCCCTCTCTCTTGTGTAGCGGTGCTACGTATCCAAAACGGAGAGGGAGATTTTTTTAGAGACCTGCTGTCTACCTGAAAGATAAAAGAGTGGATAGGTTCATTAAAGAAAGAGAAGCTTTGATATTGCTTAGGCTATTTCCTTACCCCCAGCCCTCACCCCTTGAGAGAATGCATTGTAGATTTGCTGTCTATCTAAAAAATAAAGGACGTCACGACTTAGCATTTGGATCATCTGTTTCATCTACAGATATAAAAAAACGCTGCCCAGGCAGCGTTTTTTATTGCGGATGAACCGGCTTAGAATACTTTCAGGAATAACCAGAACAGGCCACCCGATAAACAGATGGTTGCAGGCAAGGTGAAAATCCACGCCGATAGAATGGTTTTAACCATCTGGAAATTCAGGCCAGATTTATTCGCCACCATGGTCCCGGCCACCGCACTGTTCAAGACATGCGTGGTCGATACCGGCATACCAAAGCCATCTGCTGCAGCAATGGTCGACATCGCCACCAGCTCGGCTGACATGCCCTGACCATAAGTCATGTGCTGTTTACCAATCCGTTCACCCACGGTGACCACAATACGCTTCCAGCCGACCATGGTTCCTAAGCCCAGTGCCAGTGCCACCGCAACTTTAACCCAGGTTGGAATATATTGCAGGAAGGAATCGAGATGGTCACGGTAATCATCGACTACTTTTTCCTGTTCCTTGCTCATGGCAGGTAAAGCTTCCGCTTTATCCAGACGCTTGAATGACGTGGTGCTGAGGTACATATCATTACGCAATGCTGCCACTTCTGCTTCCGGAATATTTTTCAAATCGCCGTATTGACCCACACGCTCACCTAAATGATCAGTCAAACTGGCCAAAGCCGGTACCACTTCCGGGGTGATTTCCTTGGTCTGGATGTACTTGGTGATTACTTCACGGGCCTGCGCATCCGGAATATCGGTATGGTTGGCATAAATTGCAGACGCGGTTTGCGTCGACAATTGCTGGAAAGACTGGATATGCTGATTGTCCAGTTCCTTATTCAAGGAATAAGCCAATGGCACAATCCCAATCAGAATCAGCATGATTAAGCCCATGCCTTTCTGACCATCATTGGAACCGTGGGCAAAACTCACGCCAGTACAGGTAAAGATCAGGATGGCACGGATTAATGGCGGTGGCGGTTTGTTGCCTTCAGGCGGCTGGAACAGTTCCAGCTGACGTTTGAAAATCTTTTTCACCAGCAGGAACAGTACGGCAGCAAAGGCAAAACCAATTAATGGCGAGAACAGTAAAGCCTTACCGACTTTCATCACCTGTTCCATATCCACGCCGGATGCACCAGCGCCCGCATTGAGGATGTAGTTCATAATTCCCACACCCAGAATGGAACCAATTAAGGTATGCGAACTTGAAGCCGGAATACCGAGGAACCAGGTGCCTAAATTCCAGAGAATGGCCGCAATCAGCATGGCAAAAACCATGGCAAAACCTGCGCCTGAGCCAACATTCATGATCAGCTCGACCGGTAGCAAGGCAATAATACCGTAGGCCACGGCACCACTGGCGACCATCACCCCAAGGAAGTTACAGAAACCGGCCCACATTACCGCAACCGGTGCAGACAAGGCATTGGTATAAATGACCGTGGCCACCGCGTTGGCGGTGTCATGGAAACCGTTAACAAATTCAAAGCCTAGCGCAATAAATAAAGCGGTGGCCAGCAGAATCACCGAATACAAGCTAAGCGCCGGAACATGCGATAAATCTGCCGATAATTGAAAGCCAATATAAATAAGCGTTGAAATAATAAGCGTTAGAAACACCGGCATAAAGAATTTCGGTGTTGGCACATGAACATTGGTCGACTTTTTCGGAGCCGACTGGTGTGCTGAATCTACGGGAGTTTGATTAGAATTCATGCAAGCAGGAAAAGAGGATACAAAATCCCCTTATTGTTCAGTTAAATTGTGACAATTATATGACAAAAGCAGGTCAAATAAAGTAATTTTTCTACTTTATTTGCCACAATTTCCTGATAATTTTATAGACAAAAAATCAAACTATTCAAAATAAATCAAAAACTTATAAACCACCATCTCATCTTCATCCGGTTTTCTGTCATTGCTGTCATCTTTGATGACCTTGAAATATTACAAGCACAGCAAAACCCGGCCCATTTTTAGACCTTCTCATGCTGCCATAGCTATATGACAATTTTATGAATCCTTACAATGATTTATTTATAACGATGTGTATATTTTCAAAATAAGCCCATGAAAACGTATACTTTTTCAGCAAAGATGCCACAAAGTTCCGTTCCATCTCATCAATTGCGGAAAAAAGCAGTCGAACTCTGCTAAAATATTGCGCATTTCTGATTCATCAAAACAAGGGTTTTTTATGTCCACGCTTGCTACCCTGAAAGAACTTCTTGCCAAAAGAATTTTAATTATCGATGGTGCCATGGGTACCATGATCCAACGCCATAAATTGGAAGAAGCCGATTATCGTGGTGAGCGTTTTGCTGACTGGGCCTATGACCTGAAAGGCAACAATGACCTGCTGGTACTGACCCAGCCGCAGATTATTCAAGGTATTCATGAAGCCTACCTAGATGCCGGCGCTGACATTATTGAAACCAACAGCTTTAACGGCACGCGTGTTTCCATGGCGGATTACCACATGGAAACGCTGGTTCCGGAAATTAACCGTGAAGCTGCGCGTCTGGCCAAAGCTGCCTGTGAAAAATATTCAACACCGGAAAAACCACGTTTTGTGGCGGGTGTCTTGGGGCCAACGTCACGCACCTGTTCAATTTCACCAAACGTGAATGATCCGGCATTCCGTAATATCACTTTTGATGAACTCAAAGAAAACTATATTGAAGCCGCGCACGCCCTGATTGAAGGCGGTGCCGATATTCTGCTGATTGAAACCGTTTTCGATACCCTGAACTGTAAAGCGGCAATTTTTGCGGTAAAAGAAGTCTTTAAACAGCTGGGCCGCGAATTACCGTTGATGATTTCCGGTACCATCACCGATGCCTCAGGTCGTACCTTAACCGGCCAGACTGCTGAAGCGTTCTGGAACTCGGTGCGTCATGGTGATTTACTCTCTATTGGCTTTAACTGTGCCTTAGGTGCAGATGCCATGCGTCCACACGTAAAAACCGTGTCCGATGTGGCTGATGTCTTTGTTTCTGCACACCCGAATGCCGGCCTGCCAAATGCCTTTGGCGGTTATGATGAAACCCCGGAACAAACCGCTGCCTTCTTAAAAGAATTTGCCGAAAGCGGCTTAATTAATATTACCGGTGGTTGCTGTGGTACCACGCCGGATCATATCCGTGCCATTGCACAAGCCGTTGAAGGCATTGCACCGCGTCAACTGCCAGAAATTGAACCTGCCTGCCGTTTAAGTGGTTTAGAGCCATTTAACATCACCAAAGATTCCTTGTTCGTGAACGTCGGTGAACGGACCAACGTCACCGGTTCGAAAAAATTCCTGCGCCTGATTCGTGAAGAAAACTTTGCCGAAGCGCTGGATGTGGCCCGTCAACAGGTTGAAAGCGGTGCACAGGTCATCGACATCAACATGGATGAAGGCATGCTCGATTCACAGGGCGCGATGGTGCACTTCCTGAATCTGGTGGCCTCTGAGCCGGACATTTCCCGTGTGCCAATCATGATTGACTCATCTAAATGGGAAATTATTGAAGCCGGTCTGAAATGTGTACAAGGTAAAGCTGTCGTCAACTCGATTTCCCTGAAAGAAGGTTATGACGAGTTTGTCGAAAAAGCGCGTCTATGCCGTCAGTATGGTGCTGCCGTGATTGTGATGGCCTTTGATGAAAATGGTCAGGCCGATACTGCCGCACGTAAAAAAGAAATCTGTAAACGTTCTTATGATGTGCTGGTCAATGACGTGGGCTTCCCGGCTGAAGATATTATCTTTGACCCGAACGTGTTTGCGGTTGCAACCGGTATTGAAGAACACAACAACTATGCGGTGGATTTCATTGAAGCCACGGGCTGGATTAAACAGAATCTGCCACATGCCATGATTTCTGGCGGTATTTCTAACGTGTCGTTCTCTTTCCGTGGTAATGAGCCAGTGCGTGAAGCAATTCATGCCGTGTTCCTGTACTATGCGATTAAACAGGGCCTGACCATGGGTATTGTAAACGCTGGTCAGCTAGCCATTTATGATGATATTGACCCGGAACTGAAAGATGCGGTTGAGAACGTGATTCTGAACCAGAATCAGGGTACCAGCGGTCAGGATGCTACGGAAAAACTGCTGGAAGTCGCGGAAAAATATCGCGGTCAGTCGGGCGTTAAAAAAGAAGAAGAAAACCTGGAATGGCGTAACCAGCCGGTGGAAAAACGTCTGGAATATGCGCTGGTCAAAGGAATTACCACCTTTATTAATGAAGACACCGAAGAAGCCCGCTTAAAAGCCAAACGTCCGCTAGATGTGATTGAAGGTCCACTCATGGACGGTATGAACGTGGTCGGCGATCTGTTTGGTGCCGGTAAAATGTTCCTGCCGCAAGTGGTGAAATCGGCCCGTGTGATGAAACAGGCGGTGGCCTGGTTAAACCCGTACATCGAAGCAGAAAAAACTGTGGGCGAGTCCAAAGGTAAAGTGCTGATGGCCACGGTAAAAGGCGATGTCCACGATATTGGTAAAAATATTGTCGGTGTGGTCTTGGGCTGTAACGGCTATGACATTATTGACCTAGGCGTGATGGTACCGGCAGAGAAAATCCTGCAAACCGCGATTGATGAAAAAGTCGATATCATTGGCCTGTCGGGTCTGATCACTCCATCTTTGGATGAAATGGTCTTTGTGGCCAAAGAAATGCAGCGTAAAGGCTTCAATATTCCATTGATGATTGGCGGTGCGACCACCTCGAAAGCACATACGGCCGTGAAAATTGATCCACAATATTCCAATGATGCGGTGATTTATGTGGCTGATGCTTCACGTGCTGTTGGTGTGGCAACCACCCTGCTGTCACAAGACATGAAACCAGCCTTTGTAGCAGACACTCGTGCTGAATATGCCAAAGTACGTGAGCGGATTGCCAACAAGCAGCCTAAAGCGGCGAAACTGTCTTATGCAGAATCAATTGAAAACGGCCTGAAAATTGACTTTAAAGCCAATACACCGGTAAAACCAAACTTTATTGGTACCCAAACCCTGACCAACTATCCGCTGGAAACACTGGTTGAATATTTTGACTGGACGCCATTCTTTATTTCATGGAGTCTGGCCGGTAAATTCCCAGCCATCCTGACCGATGAAGTGGTGGGTGAAGCAGCGACCGATTTATACAATCAGGCGCAGGCGATGCTAAAAGATATTATCGACAATAAACGCTTTGATGCGCGCGCGGTATTTGGCCTGTATCCGGCCAACCGTTCCGGTGCAGATTCAGTCGAAGTGTATGATGCAACAGGTACGCATGTCACGCATACTTTCCAGCACGTTCGTCAGCAGTCAGACAAAGTCACTGGCAAACCGAACCTGTCACTGGCCGATTTTGTCGCGCCAAAAGGTGAAGCGGAAGACTATTTAGGTGGCTTTACCGTGTCGATCTTTGGTGCAGAAGAAATGGCCAATGAGTACAAAGCCAAAGGCGATGACTACAATGCCATTCTGGTACAGTCTTTAGGTGACCGTTTTGCCGAAGCCTTTGCCGAGCATTTGCATGAACGTATCCGTAAAGAGTTCTGGGGCTATCAGGCCAATGAACAACTGTCAAATGAAGAGCTGATTAAAGAGAAGTATGTCGGGATTCGTCCTGCACCGGGCTACCCTGCTTGCCCAGAGCACTCTGAAAAAGCGCCTTTATTTGACTGGTTAGGCTCAACTGACAAGATTGGTACGCAACTGACCAGCAGCTTTGCGATGTGGCCACCTTCATCAGTCAGTGGTTTCTACTATGCCAACCCTGAAAGCCAGTACTTTAACGTGGGTAAAATCGCAGGCGACCAGCTTGAAGATTATGCGCAGCGTAAAGGTTGGACACTGGATGAAGCGAAACGTTGGTTAGCGCCAAATTTGGATGATTCGATTTCTTAAGAATCTCTCTAGTCCTCTTTATTAAAGGGGGAACTAAAAATCCCCCTAAATCCCCCTTTTTCAAAGGGGGACTTTGTCATGTGATTAAATGAATTACGAATCCAAAACCACCATCAAATTCGCGTAAAGTTCCCCCTCTGCCTCTCAGGAGAGGGTCAGGGAGAGGTATTTAAAACAAAGCGCCAGAAAAGTTGAAGGAGAGGCCCTTTCCTCATTCATACTGTTGCAAATAACGCTCTAGCTCTTCCTGAACCAGCACCGCTGCATGCTTCTGAATTTGCGTTTGACTTAACAGTCCTTCCGAATCAACCACCACCACACGATGTCCATCTTGCTGCAAACGCTCTACTCCTTCAAACAGCATCCGTGCACCCACATCATGAATTAAGGTGAGGTTGGTCAGATCGAGTACAATCGTCGTATCACCCGGTGGCTCTTCCTGTAAATTGCGCAGCAACATTTCTGACTCGGTAAACTGCAACACTCCGCGCAGTTCATAGACGCGAACATCATCATTTTTTCCAGCCCAATAACAGCTCTGAATAATGGTTTGTGCGGAAGGCGTCCCTTCCATCAGATGCAGGCCCATATCGGCAGATAAACGCTCAAAAATATCAATCCCGCGGACACTGTTGCCATGTTCATCCACGCGCGGTGAAAATACTGCAATACCGACCTGCCCTGGCAGCACACCAATAATCCCACCTGAAACGCCGCTTTTGGCCGGAATCCCCACCGTGGTGAGCCAGTCTCCGGCAGCATCATACATACCACAGCTCAGCATCACGCTTAACACCTGCCGCACCACGGCCCGATCCAGTAAACATTCGCCCGTTTTCGGATGTAGGCCGCCATTGGCCAAGACACTGGCAATGTGTACCAAATCCTTAACCGTGACTTTAATTGCACACTGCTGGATATACCCATTCACAATCTCGACCGGGTCAGTGTCCAGTGCACCGACAGTACGCAACATATAGCCAATCGACAGGTTCCGGAATGCGGTCTTCATTTCGGAGGTATAGACCTGCTCATCAAAACTTAATTCCCGTCCGGCCAGTTCACTTAAAAAACGGCGCAGCTGCTCGGCCCGTGAAATGCCAGCCGTAGTTTGAATTAATGAATGGGTGGTAATCGCCCCCGAGTTGATCATCGGGTTTTTCGGAATATTCAGTTCTTTGTCTAAGGAAATCTGGTTAAAGGCCTCGCCAGAAGGCTCCACACCTACTTTTTGCAAAATTTCCTCAATCCCTAACTGCTCCAGCACCAGCGCATAAGCAAAAGGTTTGGACATGGACTGGATGGTAAATTCATGACCATCATCACCACTGGAATAGATCATGCCATCTGCGGTGGACAGGGCCAGCGCCAGCTTGTTAGGATCAGCCTGTGCCAGTTCCGGAATATAATCGGCCAGCTGCCCGCCCGCATTGCGCTGACATTGTGACAAAACATGCTTTAAATAATCTGGAACAGGCGTTTGCATAGGATGGGTCCTTTTTGGGCATTATCATTGTTGTAGATGGCAACTTTATTTTATACCGCAAGCCGGTGCATTTTGGCCCGGCAGTTACAGCATCGCTACACGCATCGCTTTTCTAAATCTTCTTGATTCAATTATGCGCTCAAGATTGTGCACTTTTTTAGATCACTGTCTGGGAGAAGCTGCTATGATGGCGCGATTTTTTGACTTACCTGCAATTTGTTCATGTTAGCCGAAAATTTCTCCCTCTACAGTGCGCTAATCCCGCTGTTTATGATGGCCTTTGGCAGCGTCATTCTGCTGCTGTGGCTGTTCCAGCCAATTCCCACCTATTTTCTGTGGTATGCCGCATCGACTCTGTGTACGGGTCTGGCCGTACTGATCATTACTGTGGTCTCCGCCCAAGTGTTGCCGACCTTTAGCTTTATTCCGTCCACGCTGCTGTTTATCAGCTGTGCGATGTTCACCCATGCCATTCATTTACGGCTGAATGTGACCACGCGCTGGGCGTTTCTATTGGTACTGATTACCATTGCCGAATCAATTTATGTGTATTTTTCGGTGTTTGATGAGCAATATGCACAGCGGATGCTGGTGCTGACCATCACCATTACCCTGATTTTTTCGCATAATTTAAAGGCTTTATATCAGGTCAAGCTCAAGCAGAAACTGGATCGCCTGTTACGCCTGTCACTGTTGCTGTTAAGTGCGGTGATTGCGCTGCGCACCCTGTATCTGTTTGTGGTATTACAGCCGACCAACCAGATTTTAAGTAACAACTTGGTCGCTGCCGGCACCCAGCTGATTATTCTCTGCCTGAGCCTGCTGATGGCCGGGCTGCTGTTTCATAGTGCCTATCAGGATATTTTCCAGCAGCTGCAAAAAGAACGGAATCTTGATCCATTAACCGGCTTGCTGAATCGCCGGGCGCTGGAGGAACGGCTGAAACGCTTAAAACAGCACAGCCGTTCCAGACAGAATGCGATTATTCTGTGTGATCTGGACTTTTTTAAGCAGATTAATGATCAATATGGCCATAAGGTTGGCGATGTCGCGCTACAGCATGTCACCGAAATTATCAGCAAAGCGGTACGCAAATACGATGAAATCTGCCGGATGGGCGGTGAAGAATTTCTGATTTTACTGCAAGATACCCCGCTGGATATCGCAATTCAGGTGGCAGAACGGATTCGCAGCGGCATCGAAACCACACCACTGATTCAGAGTGGTCAGGTCATTTCAATGACCGGCAGTTTCGGCATCAGCTTTTTCCAGCACTTTGATGAGTTTTCTCAGGCCGCGCAGCAGGCCGATTTATTGTTATATCAGGCCAAAAATCTGGGCCGCAACCAGCTGCACTGGCAACAATAACAATCATCCACACGTGCAGACTTTTATAACTATTAGTTTATTTTTCCCAAATAAAGTTTGATTATTCATAGCTATAGCTCTTCTTTAAAATTACGGTTCCTGTTTTTAATCCTGTCAGAAGATACGCATGGATGCTACTCCCCGTTTAAGCCGCGAAGACAAACGCACACTTGGCCTGTCCTCACTCGGTGGTGCACTCGAATTTTATGACTTTGTCATTTATGTCTTTTACGCCAAAATTATTTCCGATCTGTTTTTCCCAAGCACCCTCAGTCCATTTTGGGCCATGCTGAATACCTATGGGATTTTTGCAGCCGGTTATTTCTTCCGTCCGCTCGGCGGTGTGGTGATGGCGCATTTTGGCGATTTAATTGGCCGTAAACGCCTGTTTAGCCTGTCCATTTTATTAATGGCTCTACCCACGCTATTTATTGGCATCATGCCGACCTTTGAAAGCATTGGTTATGCCGCGCCATTATTGTTACTGCTGATGCGCGTGGTACAAGGTATTGCTATTGGCGGAGAAATTCCTGCGGCCTGGACCTTTGTTTCTGAGCATGTGCCAGAAAAAAGAATTGGTTTTGCCAATGGTCTGCTGACCGCCGGCCTGTCCTTGGGGATTTTACTCGGCGCGTTAATGTCGCTGTTTATTTCACTGCAATTTACTGCGGCCGAAATTCAGGACTGGGCATGGCGTATTCCGTTTATTGTTGGCGGGATTTTTGGTCTGGTGGCGCTGTATTTACGTAGTTATTTACATGAAACCCCGGTATTTAAAGCCATGCAGGCACGCAAGGAACTGGCCAAGGAATTACCAGTGAAACAGGTGCTGGCGCAGCATCGTAGCGGTGTGGTGATGGGCATGTTCTTTACCTGGTTCCTGACCGCCTGTGTGGTGGTGCTAATTTTGGCCATGCCAAATCTGCTGGTCGGTGCATTTGGTTTTGACCGCGCCGATGCCTTTAAAATGCAAAGTGCCGCCATTGTCATGCAGATGATTGGCTGTATTGTGGCCGGGCTGCTGGCCGACCGTTTTGGTGCTGGGAAAGTCATTTTATTCGGCTCCCTGCTGGTCGCTGCAATTGCCTCACTGTTCTATAACAGCCTGGGCCATGTTGAAGCATCAACAATCTTTATGCTGTATATGCTCTTGGGTCTGGCCTCTGGAACAGTCGGGATGGTGTCATATAGCATGGTAAAAATGTTCCCGGCACAAATCCGTTTTTCCGGTATTTCATTTTCTTATAACGTGGCTTATGCCATTGCCGGTGGCATCACCTTACCGCTGGTGCAGTGGCTAAGCCTGTATAGCAATATTGGCGCGCTATATTATATCTGGGTGGTGTGTCTGGTGGCGTTTATAACCGCCTGGTTTTATCAGCAGCGCTTTGAGCGTGCCCGATCTTCGGTTTAATCCACCTCAAAACAAAAGAGCCCGGATTCATCCGGGCTTTTTATACAAAGATGTGCAGATTTTAACTTTTTAAATTCTTCTTGAGTTCATCTTCAACAATATTAATTTCCACTTCGCTAAAGCGGCGAATTTCACCTTCTGCATGTTTTTCCAGCATCCCGCCAATTAACGGCACTTTCACTTTTACTGTCCAGTTCAGCTGGATCTGAATCTGCTGATCATTGCCCGTCACCGAACGTGCGCAGCGGGCCTCTAAGGGCAAGTTCGCACCTAAATCAATGGTCGAGGTCAATGCACTCAGATTGGTGACATCGGTGCGCTTTAAACGAAAAGCATCTTTTAGCAGTTTTTTGGCGATGTCTGGAATATTCACATCCAGGTTATAGGCACGGCGCAAGGTGTAAATATCACCATTGATCTGCGATTCCAGAATCTCCAGATTTTCCCCCGGAATGCGTTTGCACACATTTTCATGTAATGCAGTATTTGCAGCCAGCTGTTTGAATTCGCTCAATGAAACACCCTGAATGGTGGCATTGACAGTAAATTGATGCGCCATAGTTGATCCCTGATTTTATCTTTTTCTTCGGTCTTGTTCTTGGTGGGGAACCTGCTGTTGCAGCCGGTTCATCGCCTGTTTATTTAAAAGAATTCTGCACGCGCTGTCATTGGCTGAATGTGGTCGGATTGTTCTGGTGTCGGCCATATTCAATCCGCAGCATCTCACCGGCATCAATCCGGACAAAACAGTCCAGATAATCAATCCGGGCATAAAACTGTTCAGCACCATCATCCAGTCCGGTCACCGACCAGCGAATGCCGGCCGGAAACTGCTCAAGCCAGCCCGACTGATAAAAATCAGCAACTGAATCAAAATGCAGGCCCTCGGCAGCGGCCTGTTGCAGACGCTGTGCCACCTGTTCAAACCTGGCCTGTTGCTGCTGGCGAAAATCAATCAGCATGGCTTATCTCATCCTGCTTTTATTGCTGTTTATTTCTATCGCTGTTTATTTTAAACCTTCTGGCCGATGAACGCGCCAGTTTTGACACTGCCCCTCTGCAACATTCAAACTAGAGCCAGTCTAAAAATATACGAGTTCAGGATGAACACCACTGCTTCTGCAATTCACACATCGCCGCTTGAAATCAGCAGCGTTACTTTCCCGGCCAGCGATGGTTATCTGCTGACCGGCACCTGTTATACCCCGCCGCAGGTTAAGGCACAGCTGCTGGTGGCCTGTGCAACCGGCGTGCCGCAAGCCTTTTACCGCCGCTTTGCCGAGTACATGAGCCAATATCAGTATCAGGTGCTGTGTTTTGATTATCGCGGTGTGGCCAAATCGGCACCCAAACGGCTGAAAGGCTTTCAGATGTCTTATCTGGATTGGGGCAAACTGGATCTGGCCGGTGCGATTGCCTATTTTAAACGTGACCAGATGCCGCTATTTATGATCGGTCATTCCTATGGCGGACAAGCGCTGGGATTGGCACCGAATCATGCGCAGGTCACGGCACTGTACTGTTTTGGTACTGGCGCCGGCTGGCATGGCTATATGCCGCTGAAAGAAAAAATTAAAGTGCAGTTTGTCTGGAACCTGATTTTCCCGCCAATGGTGGCCCTGGCCGGTTATTTGCCATGGAGCAAGCTGAACATGGGCGCAGACCTGCCGCTGGGCGTGTATCAGGAATGGCGTAAATGGTGTAAAAATCCGACCTACTTTTTTGGTGACCCGGCACAACAGACGCTGTTTGAATGTTATGCACAGGTCAAAACCCCAATTTATGCCGCTTCTTCACTGGATGATGACTGGGCCTTACCCAATTCCCGGTATGCCTTTATGCAGCATTATTGCAATGCCTCAGTGAAAATGATCAACCTGAGTCCGCAGCAGTTTGGCTTAAGCCAGATTGGGCATATGGGCTATTTCCGCCAAGGTGCAGAAAAAATCTGGGATCAGGTGGCAGCCACGTTTGCCTCATATCTGCCATCCGATACAAACACCGGAGTGAGCATTTCACCGTAATCAGGACGATAAAGACAGGCGCTGCTGGGTTTCACGGCCCTCCCGATCCACATGGGTGATAAAAATACCGTACTGGCTGACGTAATATTCCAGCGACTGTTCATAGAAGGTCCAGTAAATGGTCCATTCGCCCAGATCGGTATCTGCAATCCGGGTCTGGGTTTTGGCCGGCATTTTACGCAACACCTGTTCCTGCAGCATCGGGCCATCCTCTTTATGCTGTACAACTAATGCGTCCTGCATAAAGATGTCCGCCACATCATCAAACAGCTGCTGTTCATAGGCAGCGACTTCTTCAATCACCTCTTCAACCGGTCGCGGGCATTTCTGGCTAATCGGGCCTTGTACCATATTGCAATAGGCAGCCTGATGTTTCTGAAAGGCACGGTTAATTCTGATTTTAATCATGACTTTCCACAGCGCATAAAAGGCCAGAAAAATCAGGAGGATTGCCAGTATTTTTGCCATAAGCCCGCTTACCTCAATGGTTCGGTTCTCATTTCCCAACGTTTGGTCTCGTGTCTCTTATCTCAGCGCTCTTGCAGATGGATCATGCATGAAAATAATGAGGATGATTCCATGCGCTCATGAAAATGATTCAATCGCATCTACGCTGCCAAACTGCTGTCTTTTTATTCATTTTGACACAAAACAGTATCAATCCCCCAATAAAAAATTCTCACAACGCCTAAAAAACTGCGCAAATCACAACAAGATTGTCATTTTGTTGAAGGTTTATTTACATTCAAATAGGTGCTTGTTTATGCCTTTACCAACACAATGATTAGATCCGCTCGAATTCAAGATGTCCCGAGCCTTATTCGCGTTTTGCACGACAGTATCCGATCCTGTAGCCTCGATCATCAACATCGTGAAATCAAGATTCAACGCCTGCTCGAAAATAAAAATCAGGAAAATCTGCTGTTACTGATGCACTATAACAACTGCTGGGTGTATGAGCTTCAGCATCAGGTGGTCGGTTTTATTCTGGCCAGCGATCAGGGTGAAGTATTAATGAATTATGTCGCACCCGATGTCCAGCAGCGCGGTATTGGCAAGCTGCTGCTCAATGAAGTGCTGCATTATTATCAGCAACGCCAGATGAAACGGATTGTGCTGGCCAGCACCCGCACGGCGCTGCCCTTTTATCAAAAATATGGCTTTCAGATTCAGCCGCAGGCAATTGAGCCTGTTTTACATATTCCTTTGGTCAAATATCTGGACTAAAGATTTTTCTCTGGCTTAATGTCCGGCAATCCTGCACTGATCCCGGCCGGCTTCTTTGGCCAGATACAGCTGCTGATCGGCTGCTTTCATAAATTCCAGTACACTGGCATAGGGCTGCTTGCCGGTCATCCAGGCCACGCCCATACTGACCGTAACATAGTCTTTCGTATCCTGACGGGCAATGTGCTGCATTTGCTCGGCACGAACCGCCTGTAATACCTGTGCCATCATCGGCTCTAATAAGGCAATTGGGACATTGTGCAGTATCAAGGCAAATTCTTCACCGCCATAACGTGCCACATAGGCATTTTCAGGCAAGGCACGATTTAAGATCAGCACCAGCTGCTGCAAAACCTGATCTCCTTTTAAGTGGCCATAATGGTCGTTATATTTTTTAAAATAATCGACATCCAGCATCACAAACGCCAGGGTATATTCAGGCTGCTGACAGGTCTGCTCAAAACGTAGCAGGATTTCATCATTCAAGGCACGGCGATTATAGGCACCGGTCAGCGCATCAATTTTTACCTGCAATTCCAGCTTGGCATTTAACTGACTTAACTGGGCGGTACGTTCCTTGACTTTAACATCCAGCGAATTATTCAGGCTCAGCAAACGGTTATTCAGTTTTTCAATATAGGCGGTATCACGCGCATAGTTACGTGCCTGCTGCAGCATAATCAGCAAGGCATACAGACTGGTAGAAATAAACGATAAAGCAATTGATTCAATCAGGTTTAAGGCCAGCAGCAGATCATGAATAAAGCTGCCAAACAGCAGCAACACTGCACATACGGTTAATTTGGAATAACTCAGTTTCTGCCGCAAAGTTTCGGCAAAACCGTAGATAAAATTGACTAGCACCAGCAGACTGAATAAAGAACTCCATAACGCCAGCTGTTCCAGCACCATCGGCGGTGCCCACAATGCAGCGACCAGATTAATGGCAATAAGCAGCAGCGCAGCACAATATACCCACCGATGCAAATAACGCTGGTTAAACAGGAACATATAGCTCAAGAAAAATAAAATGGCCAGAAAACTGAACAGATATTGCAGCCGCAATCCCCAAATCCAGTTAATGTCGGTAAAGGCGGTATAAGCATACGGGGCTGCAAACAGGTTATGCAGTGCCAGAAACACAATAAAAATGCCAAATACAAACATACTTTGTGCATTCGGCGACATCACCCCACGGAAAAAGGAAAAGACCAGGGTAAACAGTCCAATCCCGAGCACCCCACCGCTGATCATGGCCACGCTCATCATCAGGCGCTGGTATTGGTAGTTTATGGTACGGCTGAGTCCAATTTTTATTGAATGTTCCAGCCCGCCCCTGAAGTTCTGGAAACTGGAGGCCTGAATCGCCAGGGTAAAATATTCACTGTCGGCAATAAAATAGGCAAGCCGATGACTATTGCCGTTTTCATGGCGGGCAGCATCAGGACCGGCTTCCCCCACGCGTGCCAGCGGCTCACCATTTAAATACACCCGGTAGGCACCCTGCTGGCTAGGCATCCAGATCGCAATGCGGCGACCGACAAACTCTTTTGGCAACTGAAAATGCCCAATAAATGTGCCATAGCCTTCCATTTGGCCAGTCAGTTGCTGAAAAGAAGCCGGTAAATGCACCCGTTCTGCAGTCAGTACTGCACTGGGCTGTTGAATAAACTGCTGATTGTAAAACAGCCACGAGCCATCCAAATTGGTGCTGGAGCGTTCACTAAACTGCAGGGTCGTAATCAGCTGCTGCTGATAATAGGAGTCTGGTGGGGAATCATAATGTGCTCGCGCCGGAGCAAGGCTGAGTGCACACAGACACAGCCAGGCCATCAACAGGAGAGGAATCCGAAAGTACGCGCGCTGTTCCAATAAAATGATAATCCCTGCAGACATTGGAAAGGAATAATTTTAATGTACTGTGTATTGAAGGGTTTTCAAATTACTTTTTGCACTATTTTTGCACAAGCCGACCAGAGACATCCTGTTCTCCGGTCAGGGAATGTGGAAGGCTTATTCGTCGCGGGTTTTCACGTCAAATAATTCAATTTCAAAAATCAGGTTGGAATTGGCCGGAATAATATTGCCAATTTTACGTTCGCCATATGCCAGATGAGATGGCACGATCAGCTTGCGCTTACCGCCAACTTTCATCCCGAGAATGCCCTGATCCCAACCTTTAATCACACGGCCGGTACCAATCACGGTTTCAAAATAGTTACCGCGGTCAATGGAAGAGTCGAACTTGGTACCATCTTCCAGCCAGCCGGTATAGTGAGTGGTAATTAAAGCGCCTTTGACCGCTTCTTTGCCCTCACCCACTTTTAAATCAATAATTTCTAATTCTTTTGACATGCGCCTGCTCTCTTCAACCAAATCAATTGTGCATGAGTATAAAAGGAATTGATGACAGCTGCATAATTTAGGCCGCTAAATTGCAGCCGTTTATTGACCTGACACCACAGCAGCAACCGGATGGGTTACTGCAACTGTTCCCATTCAATCACAGCCTGGGCCTGATCGCCAATTAAGGTCCATTCGCCATCCATCACATTTAACTGTAGCTGCATGGTACGTTCACACAGTTGCTGAATTGCTTCGGTGGTGGCGGTAGACAGTTTCCAGACCTGAACATTTTTCAGGGTTTTCAGCTTGCTGGAGCGTTTATACCAGTCATCGACATTGCTGCCATAGGCCACCACCGCCACCTGTTGGCAACGGGCGCTGGCTTTTTTGACCTTGTCTTCATCCGGGCAGCCGACTTCAATCCAGTTTATTAGCTGACCTGTGAGATCTTTTTGCCACAGCGCCGGCTCATCGGTTTCAAACAGGTCTTTGGTGAATTCCAGTGCCTCATCGGCATAGCGGGCAAATGCCAGAATACGCACCATCAGGCGCTCGATGGTTTCAGACGGATGCAAGGCCATGGTGAGCTGATAGTCACCATATTGATGCACATCCATATTGGCAATATTTAAATCTGCTTTATAAATTGTTGCTTTAAGCGCCATACACGTGATCCTCAAATTTGGCGCCTAGCATATCGGATTTTGCTGCCCCGTGCTGAACAGATTCTAGGCAGTATTGTCAATACGACAGGCCAGCAGCTGTTCCTCAAACGCGCTCCAGTCCCGGGCGTTACGATAAATCAGCTCGATCCGGTTATCGGTATTTTCGGGCGATGACTGATAGTTAAATTGCTGCGGATTGAAATTAAAGGTTTTCCAGCCCTGATTGGTGTGAAAAATTGCTTTAATCCGCAACCAGTCCTGCTGCTCACAGAGCAGATCCAGCAATGCATAAAAGTCAAATTGCCAGCGCCGGGAAAATTTCCAGCCGGCCACCGAATACCCCTGCGCCGTTTCCACATAATGATAGGGCAACTGTTTAATTTCCGGCAGCTCTGCCTGTGCCGGCAGTGTGCGTTGCAGCTGCAATAAAGGCTGGATTTTACGCTGGATGCCGACATGGGCCAGATCAATTTCAGCCAATGGCAGCTGACCGTTTTCAGCAGCTAGCCAGCGCGGTGCATAGGCCTGATATTCCTGCTTTAATTTTTCCAGGCCCTGTTCATCTGCCGGCTGCATCTGATCCGGATGTGAAATCACAATAATCTGGGCGGCTTTTAACTGGTCGGTATACAGGTTTTGCTGGGTCCAGTCGGCATCGTGCAAACGTGAACCATCCACCACCGTGACCAAGGCGCGCATATCCAGATGGCTGTGCCAGTGCGGTTCGGTCAGCTGTTCCAGTAATTGCAGCGGATGGCCCAATCCGGTAGGTTCAATAAACAGCCGGTCGGGCTTGGCTTCATCTAGCAAGCGTGACAAGGCAATCTGCATTGGTAACTGGCTGCTGCAACATAAACAGCCACCGAGCAGTTCCTTAATTTCAAAACCTTCACTTTGCGGCAAAATCTGCTGGTCGATGCCGATCTGGCCAAATTCGTTCATCAACACCGCCCAGACTTCCTGCTCCGGTTTTTGACGCAGCAATTGCTGTAACAGCGTGGTTTTCCCGGCTCCCAGAAAACCGGAAATAATATGGGTTGGAACGGCGCATGTCGGTGCAATCAGTTTCACAGGTCTACTCTTTGGCTGGGCAACGTTTGCATGCTATGCAAGATTGCCATGTGGTTCAAGCCAGCACTGCGGCTTTCTGGCTGAGATTTTTTCAGCTTGAGCCAGAAAATGCGCCTACCTTTGCTATCTTTTAGAAAAATTTAATTACATTTATCTGCCCGCAGTTTTTTCCTGTAACGCTGCAATATCGGTAGCAATGTAATTTTATTTATCTCGGCATGGGGATAGTTCGAGCTATCTCCTCTGTAAGTTCGCCGATTTTAGATGCAAAAAACGGTAAATTCTTACCCAATTGCTACATTTTCTTCATTCATGTAGAGCCAATGTTAAGCAGATTTTTTGCTTTGTTGCTTCGATTGCTCAATCTCCTACTGCGGCATAGCATGAAGCCTGTCCTCGATGCAGGTGATGTGCATACGAGGTCAACTCTAAAATGAATATTAAAGGATGCCTAACATGAAATTAACTCAAATTTTACTTGCGACCACGTTTGCGGCTGCTACCGCAACCACTTTTGCTGCACCGGCAGCACCAGCCAATACCCAAACTGAAGACAAAGTGATTGTCAGCACCCAGGAGCAGCCAGCAGCAGCGGCCAATGCCGGGGCAGCAGATCAGCCTGCGTCTGAAGCCGTATCAAGCGATGACAAAGAAAAAACTGCACGTTAATAGTTACCATACTGTGCGTTGCTATTTTTGATGGCAGCACCGTATTAAATACCATTGTGTGAAGGTGAAACCGCTTTGATGCGGTTTCACTTTTTTATGGAAATGGTCTTTTTACTATAGAAATAAATGATCGTAACATCATCCTGAATGATTGTATTTTTATTATAAATATTCATCTAATCAACAAATTATAAAAATCATCTTATTTACTATCCTCTACAGTCGACCTCTGTTTCCACTATGGCATAACTTGTTGAATCCCAGCCTTTCACCGTTAATGGACGTTAATCTGACGTGATGGATGGACCTCGCGATGAACACAACAAACTATACAACTGAAGTGGCAATTCTGGGTGCCGGTCCGGTCGGCTTAACCATCGCCAACTATTTAAGCAAACAAGGTATTCAGGTGATGGTGGTGGAACAGCTGGATCGCCTGATTGATTACCCACGCGCCATCGGGATTGATGATGAATCGTTGCGGACTATTCAGTCTTTAGGTCTGGTCGATCAGGTCTTGCCACATACCACGCCCAATCATGCCATGCGCTTTCTTACCCCAAAAGGCCGCTGCTTCGCCGATATTCAACCGCTGACCCGCGAATTTGGTTTCTCGCGCCGTAATGCCTTTATCCAGCCGCAGGTTGATCAGGTGCTGTTAAACGGCTTGACCCAATATGAACAGACCCAAGTGCTTTTTTCCCGGGAACTGACCGAATTTATTCAGGATGCCAACGGCGTGACGCTCAAACTGCATACCCGTGAGGGTCAGCAGGAAGTGATTCAGGCACAATATCTGATTGCCTGCGATGGCGGCAATTCTCTGGTACGCCGTCGTCTGAATATTGCCTTTGATGGTAAAACAGCTCCGAACCAGTGGATTGTGATTGATATTGATAATGACCCACTGGCCACGCCGCATATTTATCTGTGCTGTGACCCGGTGCGTCCTTATGTGTCCGCCGCCCTGCCGCATGGCATCCGCCGTTTCGAATTTATGGTGATGCCGGGCGAAACCCAGGAAGAACTGAGCAAACCGGAAAATATCGCCAAGTTACTGTCTAAAGTCTTGCCAACCACCGATGGTATCGAGGTCATTCGCCAGCGTGTCTATACCCACAATGCGCGTATTGCCGAAAAATTCCGTGTCGGCCGGATTTTACTGGCCGGTGATGCAGCACATATTATGCCGGTGTGGCAGGGTCAGGGCTATAACAGCGGCATGCGTGATGCCTTTAACCTGGCCTGGAAAATGGCGCTGGTGATTCAGGGCAAAGCCGCTGCCGAGCTGCTCGATTCATACCAGATTGAACGTAAAGACCATGCCAAAGCCATGATTGATTTATCGGTGATGGCCGGGCATGTGCTGGCACCGCCAAAACAATGGCAAGGTATTATCCGTGATGGTATTTCCTATGTGCTGAATTACATCAAGCCCATTAAACAGTATTTGCTGGAAATGCGCTTTAAGCCGATGCCGAAATATCAGGATGGCGCCCTGTTGCCACAAACCGATAAACACTCGCCGGTCGGTAAAATGTTTATTCAGCCGCAGGTACAACTGGCCTCAGGTGAAACGGTGCTGCTGGATGACGTACTGGGCAATGACTTTGCGATTATCGCCTGGGGGGTTGATCCAAAATGGGGACTGTCTGACAGCAGCATGCAGCAATGGCAGAAACTGGGGGTGAAATTTATTCAGGTAATTCCTGCGGTGCAGCTCAAACATCCACAGCCGAAACACTCTGCAGATGTGATTACCATTGGTGATCTGGGCACAGAAATTCGCAGCTGGTTTGGCAAAACCACAGGCTCGGTGGTAATTTTACGCCCTGACCGTTTCGTTGCGGCGCTGGCAATTCCGCAAACCCTGGAAAGTACCAGTCAGCAACTGTTCCAGAAACTGCATGCCCAATAAGATGAACCCTTCAAAAAACCACGCTCAGGCGTGGTTTTTTGCTATTCGCGCTCATGTTCATGCCGCTGTTTCAATGCTGATCCAGCTGCTGAAACCAGATCACCTGACTTAAGGATGGCCGCTGCGCCATCCATTGCAGATACGGCCGGAATTCTTCCAGATAAGGAATGGCCTTCAGAGCAATGGCATAGGCCAGCCAGTACGCCAGATACAAATCTGCGGCACTCATACGCTCACCGAGCAAATAGGGGTTGGCCTGCTGCAGTCCCTGTTTTAAAAACGCCATCAGATCTTCCGGCAATCCCATCCCTAAACCGCGTTTATGCTGTTCGAGCTGGGCCTGACTGATCTGGAAATTGCTCAAGTCAATCCATTCGGTTAATGGGCCATGACAGAAAAATAGCCATTTGAAATAGGCGCCGCGCTGCGGATCATCCAGGGCCGGGGCCAAACCTTGTTCAAAGAAATGATCAGCCAGATAGGCAAAAATTGCCGGGGTTTCACTAATAAAAACCGGGCCATCGACCAGTAGCGGCACTTTGCCCAAAGGATTCATGGCCCGATACTCTGGCTGTTGCAGATCTTCCCAACTGACCTGAATAATCTCGATCTGATCCTGAATCTGCAACTCCTGTAATAGCGGCATCAGGGTCTGACCACGTGATTGAGGATGCGTATACAGTTGCATGTGGAGTTCCTCGACAGCATCAATGCTTATATTTTAAGCTTGCTGTCCGGCGAGAAACGCTGTTGATTTGTGTCCATCTTTAACGGCTTCACCAATTTTAAAAAACCGGCTGCGCCGATATGCAGTTAGGCGTAACACACACGCTTTAGCCAAAATCCATATAAAACTGCGCTTTTAACACTTTTAAAATCAGCTCAATCGCTTCGCTGCGATGTTGTTTGCGATAGCTGGCATAGAGGCCAATCATCGGCAGTGGCTCTAATGTATTTTTCACCACAATTTTATCGCCAAGTAGCGGAATCACATAAGCGGGCACCAGACTCCAGCCGACGCCCATCCCGACCAGATTAACGTTCATCAGGATATTGGTGGAATGCTGCACCACATGAATCTCCAGCCTGGACTGCTTTAAAAAGTCCTGAATAATTTTGTACAGCTGCGGTGAGGCGTGCTCATCACTAATCACAAAATCCTGCTGCTGAAAACTTTTGATGCTGATATGTTTTAAGCTGGCCGCCGGAGAATCTTTCGGCACAATCAGGGTCAGTGGTTCATCAAAAATCTGGATTGACTCAAACGCTCCAGATTCATCTGGATAGCGGGTAAAAGCAATATCAATTTCCGCCCGACTTAAGGCCTTAAACTGCTCGGCATCCGGCAGGCTATGAAAATGGATTTTTAAATCGGGAAACTGGGCGCGAATATTCGGCATGATATAAGGAAACACTTTCATTTCAGCCACCGGCACAAAGCCGATATTCAGCTGTGCTTTCTGTGCCTGTGCCACTTGCCGCGCTTCCTGAATGGCTTTGTCGGCATAGTCCAGACACAAACGCGCCTGCTTTAAAAAGGCCTCGCCTTCTGGAGTCAGTTCCACTTTACGGTTGGAACGCAGCAATAACTGTACCCCGACCTCCTGTTCCAGATCTTTAATTTGCTGGCTTAAAGATGGCTGCACGGTATACATTCTGGCTGCGGCCCGGGTAAAGTTCAGCTCTTCTGCCACCGCAACAAAATAACGTAAATGTCTTAATTCCATGTTGAAGCCTCTTAGGGAGCCTGACGCAAGGTTGGTGTGACCATGGCTTTGTAAAGCAGCAAGGTCAACAGCACCAGCACGGCGCAGAGTAAATAGGTCAGCTGGAAGCCCATCCAGGCAATCAGGATGCCCATCAGCACGGAACCGAGTGCCAGCCCCAGATCAAACAGGGTAAAGAACGTTGAAATCGCATGACCCATGCGCTGTTTATTGACCGTTTGAATGGCCACGGTTTGCAGACACGGAAACAAGGTGCCGTAGCCAATACCAATAAACACCGCCGACAGCCATAAAATCCACGGATTAGATAAAAAGCTGACAATCACCAGTCCCATGGCAAAACACACAAAGGACGGATACATCACCGCACTTGGACCTTTACGATCATAACGCTTGCCGACCCACGGCCGCACCACAATCATGGACACAGCAAAGACCACAAAGAACAGACTGGTATAGGCCAGTAACTGCTTGGCTTCACTATAGGCAGTAATAAAACTGATCACGCTGGAATAGGCCAAGGCAGTCAGCATGGCCACCAGCCCCACCGGAATGACCCGGGTTTCGACAATATCATGCAGGCTCAGCCGGGGTTTCGTGGCAGATGGATCAGACAGATTAGCTGGTTTGACCCGATCATCCTGCAGTTTCAGGCTAAGGCAGAACAGAAAACCCATCGCCATAATCACTGCCAGCACGGCAAACAACACCCGAAAACTGGTGAACTGGATGGTGGTTAAGGCAATTAAAGGCCCAAAAACCACGCCCAAATTGGTCGACATCACAAAATAACCAATGCCCTCGCCTTTACGCGCTTCTGGAATAAAGTCACTGGCCACCGGCACCGCCACCGTGGTTAAAATACTGAACCAGATGCCATGTAAAAAACGCACCAGCAGCAGGCTCCACATGCTGTCAATCCAGATATAGCAAAAGGCAAACAGCACAAAGCACAGCTCAGAACCACGAAAAGACAGTTTCTTGCCCAGCTTTTCCACGATTAAACCGGAAAACGGCCGGATGGCAATCGAGGACACCAGAAACAGGGTCAGAGCCAAACCGGCTTCTTTGACCGTGCCGCCCAGATCATTCATGATATAAATTGGTAATACGGCTAGCAGGGCAAAATAATAAACAAACAGAAACAGGTTATTGAAAAGACACAGAATAAATGCACGATTCCATAATGCAGCAGAACTTTGAGCAGACATAGGCTTAGCGCTCCTGCGCATCAATAAGCGGCTGAACCCGGACTGGTGCCAGCACCATCTCAATCAGCTGCTGAATATAGTCGGCATCGGGCATCCGGTTAAAGAAAATAATCTGGTAATGAATCGGTGCATATAGCGTGTCGAGCATCAGTTCAAACGGATACTGCGCCACAATTTCGCCACGCTGAATCGCCAGCTGAATCAGCTTGCGCATCTGTTCACGCCGTGGCAGCAAATATTCACGAAAAAATGCTGCGGCAGTTTCACGCTGCTCGGCCATCACCACCAGTACCGCCCGCCCAACCTGATGGTTCAGCGCCTGACTCAGCTTAAACAATTGCTGGGTCAGGTTAAACTGCAAAGACTGGCTAAAGTCGAGTTCAAAAATCGAGGCGGTTTGCAGCTTAAAGGCATCGAACACCAGTTCGGATTTATGTTTCCACCAGCGGTAGATGGTCGATTTCCCCACACCGGCCCGCGTGGCAATATCCTCAATGGTCAGATGGCTATAGTCATACTCTGCCAGTGCCTCGACCACAGCATTTAAAATACATTGCTGCCGCCGTGATGATTTTTCAGTTTCCATACCCAGCCCAAAACGAAACGATACGTATCGTTTTATAATAAGCCAGTTGGTGCCGGCTGGCGAGTGATTCTTTTGTCGTCTGGTATGAAAAAATTTGGCAATAAAAAAAGACCTGAAATTTCAGGTCTTTCTTCAACACAGTGAAAGTCAGACTTAAATCGACTTCTTGTAAATACTGCAAGATGGATGAGTACCTTCCTGTAAACGCGCCACTTTACGCTGTTCTGCCGCTTCAAAACGGCAGCGTTTCCAGTCATTGTCCAGATTTAAGGCCGGCACCTGTTTGGGTTTGCCCTGCTCATCAACTGCGACCATGGTGAAATAGCAGCTGTTGGTATGACGCACGGTGCGTTTTTGAATATTCTGCGCTTCGACGCGAATGCCAATTTCCATGGAAGTACGGCCTACATGGTTTACACTGGCCAGGAACGTCACCAACTCGCCGACATGAATTGGTTCCTTAAAGTTCACTTTATCTACCGAAAGTGTCACCACATAGCTGCCTGAATAACGGCTGGCACAGGCATAAGCCACCTGATCCAGTAATTTTAGAATTGTTCCCCCATGAACATTACCGGAAAAGTTTGCCATATCTGGCGTCATTAACACCGACATGGTTAATTCAGATTGATCTTCTAAGATGGGTTTAAGCTGATCTAATGGGGACATCTTGTTTTCGGCTCTTATAAAAGACAGGATATGTGAATATTATTATATCGTTTTTAACACAAATTAAATGTTCAATTCGGCAATAAAGTCATCATTATTATTTATGGTGATTGGGGTATTATTTAGAAAAATATATAGTGTTTTGCGCTATTACTTGAATTTTCAATTATTTATCCACATCCCGACACCACTTGAACAGGATTTCAGCAGGCGCGTCAGGAGGTGGATTTTTTCCATTCGGGCAGATGAGTTCAGCCCAAAATTGGACTTTTTACTGCCTGAGCTTTTAAGCCGGGTTGATATGACGCAACATTTCCGGCGACACGTGACCATAATTTAAAACATTTTGTACATCGAGCTGGGCTTCAATTTCATAGGAACCATCGGCATTAATTTTTTTAATGGTAAAAATAATTTGTTCCATGTTGGCCAGTTGTACAGATTGTCCAATGTGTAATTGCTTCATGCTCATGCCCTGCTCAGTTTTAGCTTCTAAGATAAATCGTTATATTCTGATGCGGCCAGTATAAGAGCTTTATTAACAACAGGTAAACTTAAATAGCTGAATTAAAATACACTTATATATAAACTTTAAATATTAATCACAACCTTTTGAGCATGAATCGAAATCCCTTTATTGAATAACATCAGGCAATTAACGCCAAAAGCAAATTGCGATATGAGCATTCTTGCCATTTTTATTCGACTTAAGTTATAGAAAAAACCGGCAGCATTCTAGCGCCCCGAATGTATCTCAACAGTATTTTGTTGCAGGTTATAGGTTTGAATCCGGTGACCATCGGCATAGCCTTTATGCTGATAGACCTGCGAAATCTGCCCCAGCTTGCCATAGGCGGCGACTACACCGGCCTGCATGGTGGCTTCGCGGCCCTGCACATCAAAAATATGTGCTTTTTCGCGTAAATCTGGCTGAATTACAATATCGGCATGTTTCAGCTCTTCCTGAGCCAGATGCTTCTGCATGATATTAATATTCTGGTTAAACAGCCCCCAGACATGGGTGGTTTCGGTATACATCGGCTGGGCCAGAATATCGACCGCAATCACAATGTCCGCACCCAGTTCGCGGGCGACATTTACCGGCACCGGACTGACCAGTCCACCATCGACATATTCGGCATCGGCAATTCGGGTCGGAATAAACATGCTTGGAATGGACACCGAAGCCCGTACTGCCTGTCCGGTATTGCCGGCATTAAATACCACTTTCTTGCCCTGTTTTAATTCAGTGGCCACCACATACATCGGAATTGGCAGCTGCTCTAACGGCAACTGGTTGACCTGCGTATTGACATAGTTCTCGACTTTTTTGCCATCGAAGAAGCCTTTCATATCCAGCTTGATGTCACGGACATCATTGGCCTTCATGTTCAGGGCAATCTGACGCAGCTCATGCGCGCTTTTGCCGCTGGCATAAATCGACCCGACAATACTGCCGGCACTGGTCCCGACGATAAAATCCGGACGGATGCCATTTTGTTCCAGCACTTCAATTACGCCAATATGGGCATAACCGCGCGCGCCGCCGCTGCCCAGCACCAAGGCAATGACCGGGTCCTGTCCGGTATATTGCGGCAACGTTTTAAAGTTCATGCGTGCGTTCTGCTGGCTGGCCTCTGCCATTGCCGGGGTTGCCATTAATTGGGAGGACACCCGCTGATGCTGTTCTGGCAGATGCTGACAGGCGCCTAAGGTCAGCATGACTGCCCCCATCACACTGATAAAGCCAAGATTTTTATTCAACATGGATTCCTCGATCTGAACTCGACAGGCCTGCTGTAGTCTAAGGAGATTTTCTGCAGTGCATTGTTTAAATTCGTTAAACTGTCATCTGCTCAGTTTAAACTTAAGTCGGGTTTTTTAAAATTCTAGCCAATGTCTTCTTTATCTTATTCACAGATTTTTCTGATTTTCTTTAAGCTGGGATGCTTATCTTTTGGGGGCCCAGCCGCGCATCTGGTGTTTTTTCACCAGACTTTTGTGCAGCGTTTGCACTGGCTCAAAGATGAAGACTATGCCCAGGTCGTCGCTTTAGCGCAACTGTTGCCCGGCCCGACCAGCAGTCAGGTTGGACTGGCCATTGGCTATTTAAAACGTGGCTATTTAGGCTCGGTGGTGGCCTGGCTGGGTTTTACCCTGCCCTCGGCCTTGCTGATGACCCTACTGGCCTTTATCGGTCAGCAGTTATTCCCGTGGATCAGTTCGGCTTATTTTCATGCCATTCAACTGATTGTACTGGCGGTAGTGTTCTGGGCCTTCTGGCAAATGCTGCAAAGCTTTTGCAAAAGCTGGTGGCAATACCTGCTGATGCTTGTGTCTGCGCTTATGATCTGGTTCCTGCCCTTGTCATATAACCAGATTTTGGTGATTGTGCTGGCTGGTCTGGCCGGCATGTGGATTGCCAAAGCACAACCTCAAAGCGGCAGTCATACCACGCCGAGTTTTCAGCTGGAACAGCGCAGTTTCGGCTCGACTACACTCTGGCTAATCTTATTTATCTGTCCATTTCTGCTGCTCGGTGCGCTGAACTGGATCAATCCGAATCTGCTGGCTGAAGGCTTTTTAGGCTTTTATCAGTCTGCTGCACTGGTCTTTGGTGGTGGGCATATTATTTTACCGCTGCTGCATCAGGACTTTGTCAGTACCGGCATGATCTCAGCCCAGCAGTTTGATTTAGGCTATGCCTTTGCCCAGCTCATGCCGGGTCCTTTATTCAGCTTTGCCAGCTATGTCGGCTATTTTCTGGATTTAACTGCCTATCCTGTGCTGAACGCGATCATTGCCACCATCGCCATTTTCCTGCCCTCGTTCTTTCTGATTTTTGCTACCCTGCCGCATTGGTCCTGGCTGATGCATCAGGACAAAATCAAACATGCGGTGATTGGTATTAATGCCGCGGTGGTGGGTTTATTGCTCGCGCTCATTGTTGATATGGGACAGGATTATTTAACATCAGTGCTGGATCTGGCGTTTGTGATGTTTGTGATTGTTTTACTGAAAAGCAAACTGCCGGTGTGGATCAGCCTGATCGGCAGCTTTGGCGTATATATGGGTTTGCTGTCTTTGCTAAGCTAAAGCATCTAAAAGATAACCTGCTATTAATAAAACAACAGCCTCATGATGAGGCTGTTATTGTTTGTATTACCAGATATCGGAATTAACCCGGTCTTTAAATTTAGGATGATTGTCCAGTTTAAATTCCGGCTCTTTCACGCCACGCTTCAGCTGTGCTTTGAAGTCTTTTAGCAACATCAGCACAAATGGCGTCAGCAGTAAAATGGCAAACAGGTTGATGGTGGCCATCACGCCCATAAACAGATCAGCCATCGACCAGATCAGTGGTACGGTAGCAATCGCGCCGAAATACACCATAAACAGCACCAGCAAACGGAAAATCAGCATGATCTTGCGGTTATTGTTAATAAACTGCACGTTACCTTCGGCATAGGCGTAGTTCCCAATAATCGACGAATAAGCAAACATAAACAGGATAATGGCCAGGAAGTCATCGCCCCAATGGCCAATCTGGCTTTCCAGCGCCATCTGGGTCAGGGTCACCCCTTCAAAACCGGCATTCTGATATAAACCGGAAGACAAAATGATGATTGCGGTACATGAACAGACAATAAAGGTGTCCACGAATACGCCCAGCATCTGTACCAGTCCCTGATTGACCGGATGTTTTACATCCGACACAGCAGCCGCGTTTGGTACAGAACCCATCCCCGCTTCATTGGAGAACAGACCACGCTTGATGCCCATCATCATCGCCATCGACACCATCGCCCCAAAGAAACCACCGGCAGCGGCATCAAACTCAAAGGCCTTGCTGAAAATCAGGCGGAAAATATCCGGAATAATCGGTATATTAATCACTGCGATATATAGCGCCACCACGAGATATAACAGCGCCATAATCGGGACAAACTTCTCTGCGACTTTGGCAATACGTTTAATCCCGCCAAAAATAATCATGGCGGTCATGACGACCAGAACCAGCCCCAACCAGGACAGTTCAAAACTGAATGCACCCATTGGCACAGTCAGATTGGCCTGATTCCAGCCCCAGGCATGTGATGTGGCACTGATAATCGAGTTGGCCTGCACCGCGTTAAACACGAAACCGTAAGTTAAAATCAGGGCAACCGCAAATACTACACCCAGCCATTTCTGTTTCAGGCCTTGGGTAATGTAATAGGCCGGACCACCACGGAACTGTTGGTTGCTGGTATCACGCACCTTAAATAGCTGCGCCAGTGAAGATTCGACAAAGGCCGAACTCATGCCTAAAAATGCGGTAAACCACATCCAGAACACCGCACCCGGACCACCAATCGCAATCGCAATCGCAACACCGGCAACGTTACCGACCCCGACCCGACTGGCCAAACCGGTCACAAGGGCCTGAAATGGGGTAATCCCATAACTGTCTTCGCCTTTTTTACGGCTCGACCTCATAGCTTTAATACTGTGCCAGAACAGGCGAATTTGTACAGCGCCGGTGATCAGGGTATAAAATATCCCGACACCGACCAGAAAGATCACCAGAAAATCCCACAGCGGGGTATTTAGAAGCGTCACCCAGGACATTAGGGTTTCATTTAATTGTTCATTCATTTTTTCGCACCCTTTGCTGATTGAGTCATCCTAAAAAGAAAAGCCTTTTAACAAGGCTTTTCCACTCAAATTACTTAAACAAAAAACTTAAGAATGACTTGAATGACAGTCGCATTAATCAAGTCGACAAAGAAAGCACCACACAGCGGTACAATCAGGAAGGCTTTATGAGAAGCACCGTACATATTGGTAATGGCCTGCATGTTGGCAACCGCAGTAGGTGTTGCACCCATACCAAAACCACAGTGACCCGCAGCCAGTACAGCAGCATCGTAGTTTTTACCCATAACACGGAAGGTAATGAAGGCCGCATACAAGGCCATGGTGATGGTTTGCGCGCCTAGAATGACCATTAGCGGGCCCGCCAGATCTGCCAGTTGCCATAATTTCAATGACAGCAATGCCATCGCCAAATATAAAGACAATGATGCATTACCAAATACGTCAATCGCACGGTCAAAAATAGTGACTTTGAAAATACCTTCTAATACGTTACGCAGAATTACCCCACCAGCCAAAGCCCAGACGAAAGTTGGCAACTCAAACAGCGTACCTTTGGCATAACCAGTCATAAAATCGGCAAAGGCCAGACAGGTTGCAAATAAACCTAAAGTGGTAATGGCATTGTCTGCGGTAATTAAACGCACCTGATGCGGATATTCAAATGGTACAAACTCACCCGGTACCGGTTCAACTGGCGTATTGTCACGCTGTTCAATTTGTGCATCGGTCCGTGGTGTAGCCAACTGATAACGGTTGATCAGCAGTTTGGCCAATGGCCCACCAATAATACCGCCAATAATCAGACCGAAGGTCGCACTGGCCATCCCCAGGGCCAAAGCACCCTGAATACCATGTTCAACCTCAAGGATTTCACCCCATGCACCCGCAGTCCCGTGACCACCGGTTAAGCTAATGGAACCGGCAATCATACCAATTAGCGGATCAATGCCCAATACTGTCGCCAGACTAATCCCGACAAAGTTTTGTACAATGATGAATAGTGAAATTGCGATCAGAAAGATCACCAGACCAATACCGCCTTCACGCAGTTTGGCAAAGTTGGCACTTAAACCGATGGAGGCAAAGAAAATCAGCATAAAACTGGTTTGTAGCGCACTACTGGTGGTAATGCTGTAGCCCCAGAAATTATGCACGATTAAAGACACTACCGCAGCGACCAAACCGCCCGCGACAGGTTCCGGGATGTTGTAACGTCTTAGAAAATCAATATTGTTAACTAAAAAACGTCCTAAAAGGAGAACGATTACAGCCGCAATTAAGGTGTAAAACGCATTAAAAGTAAATTCCATGGCAATATCCATTTAATATGGTCAATGCTTATTGTTTTCCGGTTCTGATTATTTAAACCTGATGATATAAGCACCTTTTATGATAAGGCTGCTCTGTTTAATTTAAATAAACGGGAAAACTCTGCAATATGAATAATGTAAATCAGAAAAAGTTCTGAGTTGGCGATGAAGCATCTGAGCTGGAGCGCAAGACTCAGCTTCGCTCCTCAAATTCATATCAACCGGCACTGCCTGAAAAAGAGGGAGTGAAAAATAAAATACAGACACTTCAGTGGCAGGGTAATGTCAGGCTGAAATCTCTGAATAGGCTTACTATAGAAAGATAATCTCATATAGGCTCCTAAACATAGAAAATGCATTGCTTCATGTAGCCAACAAATACATCTTAATTCATAGAAAAAGCTGAACAATACAGCTTAAAAAATCGCACATTATGCATCTTTTTCTCTAAAAATCTTTATTTTTTTAACGCTATTCGCTATTAGTCTAACTTATTGCTTTTAACTATAAATTTAAGCAACTGAATTTAAAATTGTTTTTTTTAAAATGGTAAATAAAAAAAAGAGGTGGCAAGCCCACTGCTGTCCCATAGTTTGCTTTAAATAAAAAAACCTGAGTCCTAACAGTTAAAATATGAGTGTAAACAAACACTTTAACGACCAGGATTCAGGTTTTGTCACATCAGAATACCGTATTTCATGA
>NZ_VPBF01000017.1:0-61562 GCF_013418865.1 Acinetobacter sp. YH12117 | reverse complement strand
TTCTGTCCAACATGGTGTACTTTAGCAAGTTGTTCAAAATCCTGTCGCACAACAGGTTTAATTAGCTCATGAAATACGGTATTCTGATGTGACAAAACCTGAATCCTGGTCGTTAAAGTGTTTGTTTACACTCATATTTTAACTGTTAGGACTCAGGTTTTTTTATTTAAAGCAAACTATGGGACAGCAGTGCCCTATAGGCCTCTCTTTCTTTGCAGCATGCGATTAAGCGATTGGTGGTGTGTAAGTACCATCTGCAATTGAAGCTTTAATACGCTCTGCTTCTGCCAGCACAAGTGCCAGCAGGTTTTTCACGTTGTCTAATGTTGCAACCGGGCTTAACGTGGTCATTTTCAATGATTGCACCTGACCCACTTTGGTTACACCAATATTCGCTTCACCACGCGCAAACAGTTCATCTGCGACGTTCTGGTTTAAGGCATCAACAAATTCAGCCGGATAGCCTTCAGGCACCACACGGAACAACACCGATGCAAATTGCGGCTCTACCAGCAACTCAAGACCATCTGTTGCTCTAATATAAGCAGCAACATCACGGGTTAAATCCACACCATGATCGATCATTGAACCATAAAGCTCTTCGCCCAAGGCTTCAACTGTCATCCACAATTTCAAGGCATCAAAACGACGCGTGGTTTGCAGTGACTTCGATACCAGGTTTGGTACGCCGTGCTCTTCATCATAAGCAGAGTTCAAGTACTCAGCTTCATAATGCATGAAACGGTAGTTGGCTTCGTCTTTTAACAAGAACGCACCACATGAAATGGTCTGGAAATAATGCTTGTGGAAATCAAGCGTCACAGAATCCGACAATTCGATGCCATCGAGCATAGAACGATAGTTATTCGACAAAATCAGTGCACCACCCCACGCCGCGTCAATGTGCATCCACGCGCCATATTTGTTGGTGATTTCACGAATTTCTTTTAATGGATCAATCGCGCCCGCATCGGTTGTACCTGCAGTTGCCACCACACATGCCACAATTTTGCCTTCAGACTGAAGGTGTGCCATGGTTTTCTCAAGTGCAACCACATCCATCTGTGCATTGTCATTCACAGGAACGGTCACCACAGACTGGAAGCCCATGCCCATCATCGCCATGTTCTTTTGCACAGAGAAGTGTGCGTTTTCAGAACAGATGACTTTGACATTACGCATTGCCTCTGCCGGTACACCATCACGCTGCACTGACCACGGCTTGCCGTTTTCGTCTTTCCAGTTTTTCGCGATGCAGGCATCACGCGCCAGCAGCACACCCATCAGGTTAGACTGCGTACCACCTGAAGTGAATACACCGGCCTGACCTGAACCGTAACCGACTTTTTGACGTAACCAGTCGATTAACTGCACTTCCATTAATGAACCGGCCGGGCTTTGATCCCATGAGTCCATGGACTGGTTAGTGGCGTTAATTAACACTTCTGCGATCTGGCTGGCCACCATGGTTGGACAGTGCAAATGCGCCAGTGAATGCGGATGGTGAACTTTCAAGCTCTTGTTCAGGAACAGCTCGACCATGCGCTCTAAAGATTTCTGTACACCCAGACCTTCTTTCGATGGATTGAATGAAATGGCACTGCGTAGCTCTTTAATGCTACCACCGGTGTACATTTTATCGTTTTGCAACCATGCTGCGACAGCTTTTGTCGCTTGGTCCATTGCTGACTCATAGTCAGCAATAGATTGAGCATCATTGCAGAGTAAGGCTTTACGATGTTCTGCAAAATCTACCATGTATTATGCGCCTCGTACTGCTTTCAGTGCTTCAGCCACAGCTTTCTTGAAGCGGGCAATCACTTCTACACACTCTTCCTGATTAATGATCAGCGGGCAAAGTAAACGGATTACCGTACCGCCACGACCACCTTTTTCTAACAACAGTTTGTTGTCAAAACATGCAGCCTGAATTGCAGCAGCCAGTTGTGAATCTGCAGGATAAGCACCTAAACGGTCTTTTTCCTGACGCTCATCTACAATTTCAACACCAATCATTAAACCGCGGCCACGTACGTTACCGATACATGGGAATTCAACTGCCAGTTTTTTCAGTTCAGCTTGCAGGAAGTCGCCACGCTCTTGCGCATTTTGCGCCAGGTTTTGTTCTTTAATGGTGTTGATTGTCGCCAGACCAGTACCCATTGCCAGCTGGTTACCACGGAAAGTACCGGTATGGCCTGCTGGTTGCCAAGCATCAAACTTACGTTTAATCCCTAACACCGCCAGTGGCAAGCTACCACCAACCGCTTTCGACATAACCACTACGTCTGGCTCAATACCAGCATGTTCATAAGCAAACATTTTGCCTGAACGCGCAAAGCCTGCTTGAACTTCGTCAAGAATCAACACGATGTTGTGTTTTTCAGTCACTTCACGGATTTTTTTCAGCCATTTGGTAGGCGCAGTAACCACACCGCCTTCACCCTGAATTGCTTCAAGAATTACAGCAGCCGGTTTAGTAACACCGCTTTCCACATCTTCAATGAAGTTTTCGAAATAGTAAGTCAGTGCATCCACACCTGCTTCACCGCCAAGACCCAACGGGCAACGGTATTCGTGTGGATACGGCATAAATTGTACGCCCGGCATTAAACCGTTTACGGCATTCTTGGCAGACAGGTTACCTGTCATTGCCAGCGAACCGTGAGTCATACCGTGGTAGCCACCTGAGAAGCTGATTACAGAGCTACGGCCGGTAAATGTTTTTGCAAGCTTGATTGCTGCTTCTGTTGCATCTGCACCAGATGGACCACAGAACTGCAAGCAATACTCTTCTTTACCACCTGGCAGGTAAGCAAGAAGCGCTTCAGTAAATGCATCTTTTAAAGGTGTAGTTAAATCTAAAGTATGTAAAGGAAGACCACTCGCGATGGTGTCTTGAATACTTTGAATCACCGCAGGATGATTATGGCCCAAAGCCAATGTACCTGCCCCAGCTAAACAATCTAGGTACGTCGTACCCTCAACATCGGTAACCCAGCAACCTTGTGCCTTCGCTATCGCTAACGGTAATTTACGAGGATAACTACGCACATTCGATTCCATCTGACTTTGGCGAGTCAAGTAGTATTCGTTTGTGGAATTGGTGGCAGGGTTTACAGAAGTAACGCTCATATCGAATTACCATCTCTGATATGGGTTGAAGAAATAAGTCGGGCGACTTGTGGTCCTTTGACTCGGTGCTTTATAAAAATCTAGTTAGATGATCTAGATAATATTCAATAACTAGGAGCGCGATGATACCTAATTTTTCAGGAAAATAAACCGCTTTTGGCATTTTATCGAGCTAATTTTATCGAAAAGTTCTATCGGTCTAACCATTAGATTGAATTATCATCTTACAATGTGACAGCAGAAAGAAAACCGCATTCTTGATATTTTTTTTAACCCTATGTAAGTTGCCTACAGAATTAAACCCACTATTAAATATAACATATTGTTTTAAAATAAATAATCAAGCCATTCCGAGTCAGTAGATTTTATTATTTTTTTACAATCCCACCACAAACTCTGCAAAAATTAGCCATATTGCTTGGCTAATATGCTTTGATAGATAAATACCTATAAAAACAGGACAAAATCATGCGTTTTATTACTCTCTCCAGTTGCTTATTGGCCGCCACAGTTTCAGGTAGTGCCTTGGCGCAGACCACCGAAAAACTGAACTATAACCTGATCAATGTTCAGGCAGAAGCCAGCCGTCAGGTATCCAATGACCAGATGAATGCAGTGCTGTATATCGAGCGCAGTCATAAACAGCCTTCTGAACTGGCCAATCAGATCACCCAAATTATGAATCAGGCGATGGCCACAGCGCGAAAATATTCAACGGTTAAAGTAGAAAGTGGTTCACAGTCGACTTATCCGGTTTATGACAATGACAGTCAGAAACTGAAAGAATGGCGCGGTCGTGCCGAAATTCATCTGGAAAGTACCGACTTTAAAGCCGCCAGCCAGCTCATTGGCGAGCTGCAGCAGCGCCTGCAAACTCAATCAGTACATTTTAGTGTGTCAGATAGCCAGCGTAAGAAAGTCGAAAATGAGCTACTGGTCGAAGCTTCGAAAAACTTCCAGCAACGCGCACAGTTATTGACCCAGGCCTGGAATAAATCAGGCTATCAGCTGGTCAATCTGAACATGAATACCAATAACTATACCCCGCGCCCGATTGCAATGCGCGCCAATACCGCCAAGTTTGCAGTGGCTGAAGCAGCACCTGCACCGGATATGGCTGCCGGTGAATCGAAGATGACGGTGAATGCCAACGGGACGATTCAGTTTAAGTAAATTGCTCGTTACCTCTATTTCCAAAATAAAAAATCCCGCTCGGAAGCGGGATTTTTGTATTTCTTAAGTTGAATCTGTATGGCTTAGTAAATCGCCATATGATTGTGATTTATCATAGATTTAACCTCATGTTTTTATTGTATTTTATTTTCTCATTTAAATTTTAACCTCCAGCCTAACCTCCAGCACTCTAAAAAAATCACAAAATACTTTCGATTGCAGATACGTGCATTCAGTCGCGTGTGCTTGGCCGCGGTTGGAGATTTTGAATAAGCTGCTCATCTTATTGGTGGCTAAGGTATGGTCATCTTGACCATCGGGGGGGGATTATTGTTCTTCAGCACATCAAAGATAAGGAACCGGCCTGCTAAACTCATCTTAATTCTATTGGGATTTTAAGCCCTAAAACCACAAATTAGCAGTGTTGTGCGCGCGCGTACGCGAATACATCAAGTTTAATAAATAGTCAATTCAGGCGTGTTTTGAGTGGAAATAAGGCAGTAAAAATATAGCTACCTCCAGTCTGGTGTGCATATCCACCAGCTCATCATTCATAAGCTGACTAAGCAGCTCAAGCGGATCGGTTGAATTGTTAATAATCTCTGGAATGTTAATATTTTTAGGTTGTATATCTCTCTCCAGGTAAAACTTCACCTGTTTATCCTGCATCAACCTATAACCTTGCTGTTTTGCTGATTTTTCAGGACATCCAGCATAAATAGCTGCCTCCTTTTGATTCATGCCTTGCCTGATACCTTCAATAAATTTCTGTTTTTTCTTGGTTAGCTCCATCGGTAAACATTCCTAAAAAAGCAGTTTTTTTTGCAAATGTGAGGGTGCGCGATTAACGCTAACCAATTCCTTTTTTTATCAATCAAAGCGCCCCCCTACCTCTCAGGGTCGCTTCTTCTGCTGTCTTTAACTCATGACAAGGTGATTTGCATAATAGCTGTAGGTTATCCAGGTTATTCGATCCACCCATCCACAACGGTTTTATGTGGTCTACTTCCATATCAAACATGCTGACCCTGCCACACTCAGCGCAAGTGTATTCACCTTTAAGTAATACCTGCTGTCTGATCCGCTGCCAAGTGTTGCCATATAATCGAGCTGTCCCTCTCTGCACCTGGTCGATCCGTGGCTTGGTCTTTGCTACCTGAAGCCGTGGTTTTAATGTTGGTAATCTTGCCATTACTCCACCCTAAATAAAAAAGTGATGGGACTAGCCCACCACCTGTATTGAATAACTATGCTTTAAAGGATCGGGTCTGATTGCTTTTAATCCTTCCCCATATTTCAAAAGCTCTTTTAACTTTCGGATTGCTTCTATTGTTCTTCAGATAAGCATCAAAGTCATTTCGATAAATATGAAACAACATGGCAATCTTAACCAATTCCAGCTTATTCTCCTGGTTCTCCCATAAGCACAGCACCTCTGCAATTCCTTCAGGTGGAAGCCTTTGTACACTGGATATAAAGTCCGTTTCTGCTGGCTTCATTTGTCGGCCATTATGCTGAAGCACCTCCACAGAATACCCGCGGAACTTATAATCATTCTTCGGTAGCATTGCCATCATTCTAGTTTTAAATGTTGGTTTCATAAGTCACCCCTTAAACTATCCGCCATCAATCGAACCTTATTGGCTTTATCTTCACCAAACTCATTAATGAATGGCTCCAGCAAGCTCTTGCGTTTCACTGGATCGGCATAGGCCAGTTGAGCAGCTAAGAGTTTCTCATGGTGGCTTAATCCATCCGCTACAATATCCGCACTGATTGGTGATAACTTCACACCGCCTCTATTTAATTTAACAGTCCTATGCCCTGATCCCGATAACCGCACCCCTGCATTAGATGCTCGCTTAATCTCGGTAATTGTGGCTTGGATATTGCACGGAATTGTTACCGCACTTGTCTCATATACTTCGATTGCAGTGTAATGAATGCCACCACCTGAACGAATTTCATAATCCAGTGGTCTAAAGCCAATACTTAAACCACGAACCAAACCTTCCTTGATTGCATTCCAGGCATGGTCTACCTGATCCTTTAAACTTCCAGCCTCTTTGATTTTTGCAATCTGTACCTCAATTTCTAAACCTTTGCTGGAACGCTTTGCAGCAACTACATTGCCAATAGGCTTCGAGTGGTCATGCTGCCAAAGAAAAGGGAAAGGTAGATCAAATACCATTCCATTAACTTCAACAATATCGTTTGCCCGATCCGGTGAAATAGTGGAGGCTATCCCCTTAATGATTCGCTTTTCGTTATCTACTGACTTTATTGTCAATGTTGAATAGGCTTTTTCCATATCATCAGCCCTCTACCACTTCAGCATCTTCGATCACGGTTGCTTTATATCCATCCAGGAACTTGTAGCCATTAATACCCATTACTTTGATTGCCACCTTATTCTCCTGGAATAAATAAACTGGCTCACTTGTTGCCGTTGTAACTGTCGCCTCATTGGTTAACTTCAGCTCTACAATTGGATCGGTAGCCAAAGTGAGCTTAGTTAGATCAAATACAATCTTTTGATTTTCATTTACTGATTTGTTTGTGATGACTGGAATACCTCGAATTGATCCGCCATTCACGCCCAGGCTATCCAACTCCAATTCATTCGCAATATTTAAAGCAGTAAACGGATTAAGCAGTAGGATTGCGTCCTGTGGGTCATCAATCGAAGCTAAGGCGTTGGTAATGTCTGCCAGTAGTGTCGGCATTGTGGAGCCTGTGGCGGTGACTGTAGTCGCGTCTGCTGTAATGGTTTCTATAAAGTCTGCATTCTCGCCAGCAACATAGCTATTAATTAAAGCTGTGTTAATCAATGGCTCTACCAGGCTGTAGTAATCGCTTTTGAAGTAACGCTCTGGAAAAATGGCATATCCACCAATTTTTTTAAAATCTAGGTTGAATCCAATTTCTGAGGTTTCGGTCAAAATTGATGTAGGCATGGCCTGCGGTACAACTTCGCAAGGTGACAAGTCAAAACTACTTAATGGGGTGTTTAGTGGCATATAAAGGTTTTTGCCAAGTGCCTCGATCTGACCAATCAAGCTTCTTTCTTTGACCAGGCTAACAAACTGCTGACTGGCTGCGATTGCTGCATAGTCTGCCTGTGTTGGGTCTGTGAATCCTTTTGATGCCATCATCTGTGCAACAGCTGAGGATTTACCGAAATGTTTGATTGCAAGTTCTTCAGGTCTAGTGGATTCTTTTTCCGCTCTGTGCTGAACAAAAATACTTTTAACTAGGGTAGTAACATTGGTTTTCATAAAAAAAGCTCATATCAGGGGGAATATGAGCAAAATATAAACTGTAATTTCTATTCTATGTTTTGGCTTTATAACGCCTTATAACTATCTCGTTTAGCCAAGTATTCGGCAATGTTATAAATCGTGTATCTGTACTCATTGCCCACCAGTACACAATCTGGAGTTAATCTTTTTTGCAGTCTGGCCACCCTAAAAAATGCTTTTGATTTACCCAGCAACTTAACTGCCTGCTGCTCTGAAATCGTACCGTTTTGACTTGGCTTGATATTCATCTCGATAGCCTTAATATAAAGTGCATCAATATAGCTTTGAATATTTGCCGACCTCTCAGATACAACCAATTTCACTTGCTCAACAATTGTTTTTGCCTGCGCTCTATTAATACCATTTTCCTGTAAAACTGTTTCTATAATTTCGGGTTGAATCATCATAATTAATCAATCCTGTATCAATTGAATTTTTCTTAAATCCAGTACATAATTGGCTTATAGGGTTATATCTTCTTACCCTTCTAAGCCACCTTTCTAGCCCATTGGTGGCTTTTTAATGTCTGTGATTTTCTGCCAACTCTATAAATTCTGCGATTTTGCGATTTTTCCTTGTAAGCCTTGCCCTGTCTATCTTTCCGCTTCGCATTGCTCTTGCGATTCGTATGCGACATGTGCGGAGTATATCGGATCATTTCGCATACTCCGCATTGGAATCGCACACCCTTTGCGACATGGATAACCTTATGCCATAAGGGTTTCAGCCATAAATCGCAAAATCGCAACTATTTCAGCAATGCCGGATTTAATTCAATGTAAGTGGAGCGGTTAATTGTCACCAGTCGCACATAATTAAACTCGATCAGCTCATTCAAACAAGGATCAAATTCCTTCGCTTTTCTTATTTGAAGTGGTGCGCCTTTCATTGCTACCGTTCTTTGCAATCGGTTGGTTTTTTCCTTTTTGCATTTGGTTAAAAGGTACTTAATCAGCTTCTCAGAATCACTTTCATCGGCTACTTCAATATCTGAATATCGGAACCACTCAGACAAAGAATGTCTAATAACAGCGCAAGCTGCCTGCATGATTTCAGAATCAATTTCAGACTTGTTTTCAAAGTAAGCCAGGACAGCACCTAAACGTCTGGCAAGCTCATTTGCACGACTAGCGAAAGGCTGCATAAATTCAAACTGTTTTCCGCTACCCTGCAAAATTTCACACTCATTGTAGAACTCAAGCTCTAGTAACTCAGCTTCACCTGATAACTGCATGACTGGAAAATACGGAACCTCTCCTGATTCATTCAAAAGAACTGGTAGCTCGTCTTTTAAAATATCTCTACAGCGATTCCAAAATTTAGTTAATCGAGGGTCATTGTGTGAATTTTTTAGCTTTTGTCTAAATTCAATTGTATGTGTTCGCTGCCCAGCAATACTCTCTGGAGCGGTTAAAATGAATCGAGGTAAAAATCCCTGTCCTCTTAGTGTTGGATCGTTTAAAGCTCCAGCCAGTACAGCACGTTGCCCGAGTAGGTTGAAGGTTAGGCGAACATCATAAGCCGTTCCATTATCATCAGATGACGCGCGGTTTCTCTGACAATACCCATCATCAAACAACTTAGTGAATGCACCTAACGCACTTTTGGCCGTGTCACCCTTCATTGTGTGACCATCAAAGAACTGTCCGGCCTCATCACTACTGAGTGAGGCATTTTTTACAATCCCTTTAATATAAAACTTGGTCAGGGTTTCGATAGTAATATCAGAAAAGATACTGGTCGGATCGGTTGGTCTGGGATTATCTAAAGCCCACTGCGCGAACTCTTTCGATTCAATTGTTTTCGACCGTGCATTCCAATCTTCCAGTGATTTTTTATACTCATCATACTGCTGGCGCTCATGCTCTCGAATGGGTAATTCAACCAGCTTTTGACAAGATGACTTGCGCCCACCGCTACCACCTTCAGTTAAAAAGAACAAAGATGATGGCATACCCTCCCTGTTGGTTTCTTTGGGTGCATTAACCTTGCCTTGTGCTAAAAATGAAATACTGGCTAAAACACATTGAGCAGCCATTGCAACCGGAGCTTGTACATATTCAGCGGTGGCAAGAATTGCATTCCTCACAACTTCCGGTAGCTCATCAATAGGATAAGGTTTTGATTGAATCAGGGTGTCATTTCTCAGGCTTATTGGAGCTTGCCAGCTATCCAGCTTTTCAGCTTTCCGATCCGCTGGCATATCCTCAACTTGAGGCTGTGCGATTAGGCCAGATTCGATTGATTTTATGATCTGCTGTTTTTTATCAAAGAAAAACTTTTTAATCAGATTAGGACTTAAATTTTTTAAATCCTCATCTGCCTGGATAAATAAATCAGCATTATTGGCTGGAGGTTTTTCACCAACTAACATTTTAAATATTGTTTCAGGCATACCATTGTTTATAATCTGATACGCTGCATCAATATCTTTATGAAGTACAACGGCCTCCCCAGCCTTAGCAAGTTTCACAAATAAATCTATATTGTCTGTACCTAGAACATACGGCATATATTTATTATTTGTGTTGCTTGCGAATATTCCAGCTCTGCCAATAGAAAATGATATTTTTTTAGAATCAATTTCTTTACATGGTGTCTGGCTAGTATCGTACTTTTTAGCCGTGCCTCTGATTCCATACCCTATAACTTCAGTTAATTCATTAGGATTAACTAGAGGGAGCGCTTCACATTCTTCGCAGTTATATTCCGGCAATTCAGAATAAATATAGCTCTCAGGCTTAACTTTAAAATTCTGCTCATCAATGCAGCCTTTTACAAAATCTTCAATCGAATGATATTCGGTTATGTTGCCTGTCACCGGATCAGTGCTGACTGCTAAGGGAGCGGAACCACCAAACAAGTCGATAGTTTTATCGCAAGGGATTTTAGCATTCATGCTGCACCCCCTTTCATAACAGCATAAACCGCAGTTTCTAATGATTCTTTTAATTGTCCAGCCACTAAGAACAGGCCGTGTATAGCTGCTGCTGTGTGGCCTTTAGCTAGATTGAAATCTGATAACTCATCAATAGTGACTACAATGCCATTCGCTAAGTCGATATAAGCGGAAATATATAATTTAGTTTTTACACTGGCACTTTCAATATCTTCTAAAGCACCATTCGCCAGCACTTCACACACACTGAGCATGGCCTTTGCGTCACCATCTGAAAGGTCGCACTGGTCGTAGCTAGTGTACAAGCGAAGCAATACGCTCTCTAGTGATTCAAGATAGACTTGAGCATCTTCTAAATGATTTGCTGCTGTTTTATTGATTTGATTAGGCATGAGAATGCGCTCCTGAGTTTGTAGGAGCCTTGCCAATTACGACCAAGTAATTTAGGTGGCAAAGCTGAAAGGGGTTGGTCGACCAGTAACTCAGGTGACTGGCAAGCGCGAACGCTTCCCCCTCCAGCTCCGCCATAACATGCGAACGCATAGAGAAAATACACATACAAAAAAAGTCCATTAAGCGGACTGTATGCGCTGAGTATTCATAGCCGACCAAAGCTAACTTTGAGATTTTGCCCAAAGCAAGGGAACTATAACCAATATGATCAGGTCTTTGCAATGTGAATTTTTCAAATAGTTTCATTTTTTCCCACCTTTAATACCCTGGTGCTGCTGGGATAATTTGAAGTTTTTAAAATAGTGGCTTTCTGCTGCCAATGGCTTCATGTATTCAACAAGCGATTTCAGATAGTGCTTATGATTGTTATTCATGCTGCCACCTCTTTAATAAGCTCATACCGCGCATGTCGGCCAATGCCTGAATTATTGCGCTCGTAGTGGGTCACAATGTCGTAACCTGCACACCGTAAACGCTGAATGATTGCGCTCAATCGGTAGCAGTTAAAGAGGTCGATAGCCTCGGCCTGTGAAATGGTCTTGCCTTGCTTGAGGTGTGCTAGGACTTGTTTTAATTGGGTGTTATTCATGCTGACTGCTCCTCAATCCACTTCTGAACGTCTGAAGCTCTCCAGACAGTGACATTGCCACCCATGCGGATCGGCTGCGGAAATTTACCTTCACGTGTCCAGGCCCATAGAGTTTTTTCTGAGATTGGCAAAATACCTTGTCGTGCTGGCTTGGCGTTTAGTTTTCGGGTTTTTCCGGCATTTGCGCCAGTTTTATAAACGTGGATTTTTTCTGGAGTGGCTGGAGCTGAAGCGATTTGTTTAGCTCGGTAGAATTGTTCGCGCGTTTGCATACTGCACCTTTCTATTACGTTATGCGTTATTGCATAGGTGCAGTTTCGTTTTTCTAAGATTTGTGTATCAGGGTAGAAAATCACCCTCTTTAAGTTGAATAACTACCTGTTTTTATTTTTACTTATAATTTTTCTAATCTTATCAATATCTTTTGGAACTGTTGGTATTTGATTTAATCGCAAAAAATCACTAATAAAACTGTATTTATCTTCGGCCTTAACCTTGCCAGTCTTACACTTTTCAAAAAGAAAATTTATTGTGCAGATAAGATTAGCCTCAATATGATTTGTATTTCTTCCCTTTAAATTAGAATATTTTTTGATTTCTTCTTTTGAATAAATAATTGAGCATTGATATTTAATTAATGAGGATTTTAATTCTTCATCAAGTAAGCTACTTAGCCCCATCTTGTACCAGGCTTCAAGCATATAAGCATTTTGATTTAATGATGTTAGATTAATTTCATCAACTAAATTTTTAATTAATCTCTCCATTTTCTCAAGGTGGATAACATCCTCCTGCGCTGAATTTCTTGTTTCCCTGACCTGAATATCTAGTTTCGCCCTACCCAGAATCAAGCCAGCATCATCTAAAAAAGATTGCCTATCAATATTCAGGCCATCAAATAAATATAAGCTCTGCTCAGATATAGAGGTATTCAAAAAACCGCCATCACATTGTTTTTCTCTTTTTCTAGCCATCACCCCACCCCATTAATTTTATTCGCCAGCTCTGTCGCAGTCGGGTTGTAATACTTCATCAGCGTTTTTAAATCTTTATGTCCTGTGACTTTTGCCAAGTCTTGAACTGGTAGTTTTTGGGATAGTCTTGTGGTGGCCTCATGCCTGGTGTCATGGAAATTTAAATCTTCAATTTTTAGTTTTTCAGTAACGACCTGCCAGAAATACTGTGAAAGTGTATTCGCGCTTGTGAGAGTGCAAACTGTTTCTTCATGGATTCCCTTCATCAACTCCAGCAATTCTTTTGCTTTCATGGAGAGTGGAACCTTCCGCGAAGTACCGTTTTTTGTATCAGGCAAAAGCACATAATCATCCGTGATATTCGCCCATTTCATACCAACGATTTCGCTGGCTCTCATCGCTGTTTCGATAGCAAATAAGAATGCCCAGGCGGTCTGCTGTTTTTTATTCACTGGCTGGAATGTTGGGTGATAACTGAATGCTTTTAGAATCTGATCTATTTCGTCTTGAGATATGCGCCTGTCCCTATGGTCTGATTCGCTTGGCTTTGAAATATCAGCCAATGGTGAACCTGTGATGATACGAAGCTCCTGTCGTGCATACTTGAACACACTACCCAGCAAGCCTAAATCTCTCTTAACTGTTGCAGCCTTAACCATCTTCAGGCGTTCATTTCTAAACTCAATCATATCGAGCTGATCCACCTGGCTAACTGGCTTCTGCATAAGTTTAGGAAATAACCGGATAAATAAGTTGAGAGAAGCAACTTCCTGCCTATGTCCTTTATGAGTGGGGGATACAACATCCCTATAAGATTCAATCAACTCTCTAAAGCTCATGCCTTCAAGCTGCTTTTGCTTTTCTTCTTTCTTTTTCTGACCTGGACTTATACCACTGGCCAGCATGATTTTTATTTCATCACGTTTCAATCGTGCTTCTTTAATAGAGATAAGCGGATACTCGCCTATTGTGACAGTCCCTTTTTTTCCATCAAGCGTATAAAGCACCTTCCAGACTTTCTTTCCAGTTGGAGAGGTGAATATATAAAGCATGTCGCCATCACTGATTTTAAACAGCTTTTCTTTTGGTTTTATAGCTTCAATCTGTTGTTTAGTAAGCATTGCACACCTGTGGAGGTTAGAACCACATAAAAAAAGAGGTTAGACTGATTTAACCTCCAGTTTAACCTCCATGTGTACGGTGTTTCAATGAAATTACTTGTTATTGCTTAACAGTACAAAGTGAGATAAAAATATTGATTTTCAATCACTTTCATAGCGTTTTAAACACTGCAAGTAAGTGCATGTTTTTGCTAGTAAATAGCCATATGATTACGATGGATCATTTCCAGCGAACGCGCTTCACCCAATACCTGATGCACTTTGTCCGAGGCCAGACCTTTAATAATATCTGCTGAACGCGAACTGAAGTTCACCCGTCCCACAGCCACCCGATGGCCTTGGCGATCTACACATTCCACCACATCACCACGTTCGAAATGCCCTTCCACGGCGCGTACACCCACCGGTAACAGACTGCGATGATTTTCCTTGATGGCTTTTACCGCACCTTCATCCAATACCAGACGGCCTGCGGTTTGCAGATGCGCCGCTAGCCATTGCTGATGTGCGGTGATACGATCATTGTCGGTAATAAATAGCGTACCGAGCATTTCGCCATCCATCAGACGGGCCAGTACATTGTCACTTTCACCGCTGGCAATTAAGGTTGGACAGCCCGATTTGGCCGCTAAACGCGCAGCACGGACTTTAGTTAACATACCGCCACGACCAAACTTGCCACCGCCACCGGCCATATCGAACAGGCTTTCATCTAAAGCACGTACGGTATGGAACAGTTTGGCATCCGGATTAGAGCGCGGATCAGAATCAAACATGCCTTGCTGATCGGTCAGGATAATCAACAGATCCGCATGTACCTGTCCGGCCACCATAGCTGCCAGGGTATCGTTATCACCAAAACGGATTTCGTCAGTGGAAACCGTGTCATTTTCATTAATCACCGGAATCACGCGCCAGTCAATCAGGTGCTGCAAGGCATCACATGAATTGAGATAACGGCGACGATCTGCCAGGTCATCATGAGTTAATAACACTTGCGCAGTTTTAATGTCGTGTTTTTCCAGCACGCTGGACCAGGTTTGTACCAGGCCCATTTGACCAATGGCCGCACAAGCCTGAAGACTGGGTAGATCAGTGGGTCGATTCTCTAGTTTCATTCGAACCATGCCTTCAGCCACAGCACCGGAGGACACCAGAATAATCTCGTGTCCTGCATTATGCAGATCTGCAATCTGATTCGCCCAATGCGAAATTGCATCCAGATCTAAGCCTTTCCCGTTTGCTGTGAGTAAAGATGATCCGATTTTAACAACGATTCGTTTACAACCCTGGAGCTGACGTTGCCCATCTACCACTTCTATCATCTTGTCCTCAGTTACTCTTCATCAAGAGCTTAACGTACGTAATATACTTCCATTTCGCCATCATCTTCATCGTCATCATCGAAGTCATCGCCCTGACCCGCCAGACGTTGCTGACGACGCATTTCACGATAAGCTTCTTTAGCGGCGATGGTTTGCTCGCGTGTTTCAGCTTCAAGCTGGTCACGGAAGGCTTTCATTTCTGCTGCATAGTCTGGATCTTCAACTTCGCGTTCGCGTTGCTGTTCAATCTGATCCATCAGGTAGTACACCACTTCTTTGGTACCTTCAGACATTAGGCCCGAGGTCTGGAATACCGGACCATCCCATTGCAGTTCTTCCAGAATATGTTTACACCATTCTTCGCGTGAATCTTCCGGTAATTGGTCGAGCTTGTTCAGCACCAAGACTACTGGCAATTTGGCCAGCGTTGGCGAGAATTTTTCCAGCTCGTTCAAAATGGCACGGGCATTGTGTGCCGGATCTGAACCATCAATTGGCTGTACATCGACAATGTGAAGCAGAATACGGGTACGCGCCAGGTGTTTCAGGAAGCGAATCCCTAAACCGGCCCCTTCTGCCGCACCTTCAATCAGACCTGGAATATCGGCCATCACAAAAGAACGATGACGATCGGCATCGACCACACCCAGGTTTGGCACCATGGTGGTAAACGGATAGTCTGCAACTTTTGGTTTTGCTGCCGATACTGCACGAATAAAGGTTGATTTACCGGCGTTTGGCATACCCAGTAAGCCAACATCTGCCAGCACTTTCAGCTCTAAACGGATTTCGCGGAATTCACCTTTCACACCTGTGGTAAATTTACGCGGGGTACGGTTAGTCGATGATTTGAAGTGAGTATTCCCCAAACCACCATCACCGCCCTGGGCAACCAGTACTTTCTGACCGTCTTCGACCAAGTCAGCAATAATGTCACCAGAATCTGTATCTACAATCGTGGTGCCTACCGGTACTTTCAGCACCACAGATTCACCACCACGGCCAGCACAGTTTGCGCCTGCACCATTTTTACCGCGCTCAGCACGGAATTTACGGGTATAACGATAATCTACGAGTGTACTGGTGTCGTCATCGGCCTGAATATAAATGCTACCGCCACGACCACCATCACCACCATCTGGACCACCAAATGGTACGAATTTTTCACGGCGAAAACTGGCTACGCCATTGCCACCGTCGCCAGCCTCTACGGTAATGACTGCTTCATCAACAAAGCGCATCTTGCCAATCCTCTAAAAACTTTAAAACCGCCTATTCTGCCATATTTTAAAGGATTTCTCGAATAATTTATGCAGCAAATCTATTGTGCTCACAATTCTTTTTACAATTTGTGTGTCGCCATCTAAAAAGCGCAATCTAGCTAAAACCGGACAGCGCTTATTTTTTTCCAAGCATGATATTCAGCAATCAAATGATTGTTTTTTCTTATTTCTATTTTCAGTCCACAACACCTATAGTGTGCTACTCGCTGACTTGAGAAATTGTTATGTCCTCCCCAACCGCCACGCCAGTGCTGTCCCCTCAATTTGTATTACTGATGGCGCTGGCCTGTGGCCTCTGTGCCGGTTCTGCCTATTTTAACCAGCCACTCATTTATTCAATTGAAAAAAGTCTGGGCATTAGCACCAGTCAAGCCGGCTTTGCTGTAGTAGTCGCGCAAATTGGTTATGGTTTAGGACTTATGCTATTGGTGCCACTGGGTGATTTACTCAATAAACGCAAGCTAATTGTTAGTCTGATGGTCTTCGCGGCAATTTCACAAATCCTGCTGTCTTTGAGCAGCAGCCTGTCTGGACTGTATTTCTTTACCTTATGTGCCACTTTTGGTGCGATTTCCGCGCAGGTGTTAATTCCGTTTGCCTCGACCATTAGTCCGCCGGAATCGAGTGCTGCCATTGTCGGTAAACTGATGAGTGGTCTGGTAATGGGGATTATTCTGTCGCGCACCTTTGCCGGTTTTGTATCGACTTACTGGTCATGGGAAGGTGTGTATTTATCTAGCGGAATACTGACCTTGGGCTTTGCCCTGCTGATGTGGCACAAACTGCCGAATACCGAGCCACAATCCGGTTTAACGGTGATGGGAATTTACCGTTCCTTATTTAAACTGGCGCAGCATCATCCGCATTTAATTCGCCGCGCCTGTGCCGGTGCCTTGGGCTTCGGTATTTTGTCGATGGTCTTTACCTCAATGACCTTTGTCTTGGGCAGCGCGCCTTATCATTTTAGTGATTTTGAAATTGGCCTGTTTGGCTTACTTGGCGTGATCGGGATTTATTCGGCCAGCTGGTCGGGGAAAACCGTGGGACAAGGCAAGGAAAATCTGGTTGCAACGCTATGTATTTCCCTGATGCTGTTGTCCTGTATTCCGCTGTTTTTTACCCAGCAGAATATTGTGGTCTACGCGATTGGGGTACTGATGAGCTATTTTGGCCTGACCGCATTTCACGTATTAAACCAGAACCTGGTCTATCGGATTGATATTAAAGCGCGTTCAAGAATTAATGCGGTATATATGACCATTTACTTTTCAGGGGCAGCCATTGGTTCACTCGGTGCGGTGTATGCCTGGGAACATTTTGAATGGATTGGCTGTGTGGCACTTGGACTAGTCTTTGCGCTTGGCATTTTAGTGATTGACCGTTTTGATTTTAAAAAGATGAAACAGGCTTAAAATATTTTGATTCATCACTGCTCATGACTCATTCATAAGATAAATCCTGCAAGTTCCTTCTCCCTTTGGGAGAAGGCTAGGATGAGGGGCTGTTATGCTGAATGAGAAGTTTAAACTAGCTTATAAAAATATTTCTTTTCATTATTGTTGATCAATTGCATAGCGCATTAACTTCTGACCTAACGCGATAAAAGTATGACCCATTTCTTTTCCAAGCCTAGATACTCGATAATCAATAAACTCGATATTTTTCGACGTTAACCTCCGCGAATAGCTTGAATATAATCCTATTCTTTTATGATTAAATTATTTAATCCTATCCTTTAAGCTTTGATCTCCAGTCGTGTCTTCCAGAAATTGAAAATGAGCCCAACATGTTTGTGCTTAAGTTATGGAATTCGGCTATGAAATAAAAGTCAAAATAATGGCATAGACCGCCAAAAGCGTCGCGACCAGAGGTTCAGAGGGTTTCATTATTGCTTCCCCACCCGCAACTTAATATCTATTTTGAAACGCGCGCTTTATTCTCTAAAATCTCAGGCAAACTACGCTCTACCCATCCAATCAAGTAATTTAACTTTTCAGACGCTTGCGAACCCAAAATCGTCAGCTGATATTCTACTTTTGGTGGCACAACGGGATAAACCGTTCTTAATATAAAACCATCTTGTTCCAGCATTTTTAAAGTCTGCGCTAACATTTTCTCGCTCACCCCTTCAATGCGCTGTTTTAACTCGCTAAAACGATGTACACCATCACTTAAACAGCGCAGAACCAATACCGACCATTTATTGGTTAAGTGTTCCAAAATTTCACGCGATGGACAATCCGTGGATAAAACCTGACCAAGCAATTTACTGGTTTCATAAGCTGACATAAAAATCTTTCCTGTGAGTAATAGGCTTACTTTTTGGTACGTACTTACATTTAGTAAGTTAGCAGATTAGTATTTAACCATCAAGATTATTTTTCAAACAATGTTGGAGTGAGATATGAATATTGCAATTACAGGTGCAACCGGTCAGTTGGGTCAATTGGTGATCCACCATCTTTTCAATTTAAGTTCAGAACATCACCTTATTGCGTTGGTCCGTAATATTGAAAAAGCCCAGGCACAATTACCGCAAGGCATCGAAATCCGCCATTTCGACTACGACAAGCCTGAAAGTTTAAGTACCACATTATTGGGCGTAGATAAGTTACTTTTAATTTCAGCCAATGAAATTGGTCGTCGTACGGCACAACACCAGGCTGTGATTGAAGCCGCCCAGGCAAGTCAAGTTCCTTATATTGCCTATACCAGTTTGTTAAATGCAGATCACTCCAGTTTAGGCTTGGCACAGGAACATCGTGAAACTGAAAAATTGATTCAAGAAAGTGGATTGAGCTATACCCTGCTTCGCAACAACTGGTATATCGAGAACTATTTGGGTGGCTTAACCCAAGAGATCCAACATGGCGCAATATACGGTGCAAGTGGGGATGGTCAAATTAGTGCCGCGTCTCGTGACGAATATGCTGAAGCAATTGCACGTGTATTACTCACAGATACCCATCTGAATAAAACCTATGAGTTAGCATCAAGCCAAAGCTTTACCAAGGCTGATCTTGCTAAAGCCATCTCCGAAGTGAGCCAACAACCAGTGCAGTACAATAACTTAAGCCCTGAAGTCTTTGAGCAACTGTTGCTACAGGTGGGCTTAGATGAGGGTTTTGCCAGTTTCTTGGCGGATGTCGATGCTCAAACCCAAAATGGCGTCATGTATAGCCAAAGTCAGGATTTGCAAACGTTACTGGGACGTCCAACGGCAAGTATTACAAGCATTTTGCAGAAACTGATCTAAAGTCAGCTTCAGTTTATGGATGGATTTGGCTCAGTTTCAGATCCATTGTCATGTCTAAATTGGCTTGTGTGCGTCGTTCAACATTACGCATCGTGGCATTAAAACCGGAAACTTTCTGCAAGGTCATTGGATCATTCAGATTTAATTGCGGCGCAAATTGATGCAGTAAGCGGACCTTTAACAGCTCATGAAATTCCAGACCGACCGGGCCATTAAATAAAATCTTGACCGGCAGCCGATAGGTGCGCTGCAAATGAAACGGCACACTCATTTTAATTGGAATATCCAGCTGTAACGGCAGTTTGGGCAATAACGGATTCTGATAGATTAAATCGGTGCTGGTCTGTAATGGCATCAGCTGATCAATTTGAATATGGGTTTTATAGTCCACTTTTACATCAATCGGTGTGGTGACCACAAATTGCAGATTGGCCGGATATTTGCCTTCTAACGGCAATTGCACCTGCTGATCCAGCTGAATTTCAGTATCTAAATGGCCTTGGGTATGCGCCTGTAAATAATTGCCGACCTCAATATGAGTGGGTAAATCTTCCGGTAACAACAGCCGTGCTTTTTGGGCATTCACATACATCGAGGCCTGAATATTTAAATACAGCCAGAACAGAAGTGCGACCAGCGCAGCCACAATCAAGCCCAACACAAGCTGATGGCGAAGTGAAGAAAACATCTTGCACGCTCCTCTACTCGACCATTTGTACAGTAGTCTGTGGCTGCGCCGTTTCGGCCGTCGCCAGACGAATACTGTTTAAAGGAATATTCAGCTCACCCTGCTCAATCTTAATTGGCAAGGTATTTTTTACATCCACCGAGGCCTTCAGCGCGGTTTGAATTGGCACATTTAAATGACCTTGTACCGGAATCTGGGTATTCAGTGTGGTTTTTAATGGAATATTCAGGTTTTCTTTTAATACCGTTTTTACCGGCGCATTAAATTTCAAATGGACTTTTTGCGCGAGTGGCACATCCATATGAATGGGGACATCCAGCACAATGGGAATGGTGCCTTTGAGCGGCAAACTGATGTCTTTACCCATCAACCTGACTTTGACCTGGGTATCAACCGCCAAAGGCTGGTTAATTTTTAAGGTTTCCCGCACCGGAATGGTGGTACGGATTGGCACATGCGTATCAAAATACACCCGTGGATTTAAGGTTTGGGTCAGCGGAATATCCAGATTTTCCTGAATGGGAATAACCGCATTGACCCGGCCACTGACATCGACATCCAGTGCATCATGAATTTTAACTTCGACTTGGAGTGCTTCCTGCAAATCAATATTGACCTGCTGGTTTTCGAGCGGAATATAAATCTGAAAATGCCGAAAAATCCATAAGGCAATTGCTACACCTACCATGGCTGCCAGCACCATCAAGATTATGCCGCGGAGCATCAATCTGTTTGGCAACGGTTTATCCTATCTGTCATTTTTGTTTTTCTCGACAGAAATTGTGCCCAAAAACCGTGATACGGTTTGCAATTTTTTGTATAGCGTCTTTGCTTATTATTTTAATGAAAGATAAAAAAGAGCCTCAAATGAGGCTCTTTCTGGTCTGCATTACAAATTAAGCATTTGTTTCAGCAGGAACTTTTGGATAGCTTACGCCGCCCATCTGTTCAGCGATACGCAGTACCTGGCAGCTATAGCCCACTTCGTTGTCGTACCATACATAAGCCGTTAAACGGTTACCTGAAGTGATGGTTGCTTGCGCGTCAAATACACCTGCAGTACGCGAACCGATGAAGTCAGAAGATACCACTTCAGTCGAGTTGGTATAACCGATCTGACCTTGCAGGTTCGAGCTGATTGAGATTTGACGGATGTATTCGTTCACTTCGTCACGCTCAACTTCTTTCTCAAGCGTCAGGTTCAGAATCGCCAGTGATACGTTTGGTGTTGGAACACGTACAGAGTTACCGGTTAACTTGCCTTTCAGCGCTGGAAGTGCTTTCGCAACTGCTTTCGCTGCGCCAGTTTCAGTAATTACCATGTTCAATGTCGCAGCACGGCCACGACGGTCAGCTTTGTGGTAGTTGTCGATCAGGTTCTGGTCGTTAGTGAACGAGTGAACTGTTTCAACGTGACCGTTAAGCACCTTGTATTTGTCGTCTAACACTTTCAAGGTTGGCGTGATTGCGTTTGTAGTACAGCTTGCTGCAGAGATGATGGCATCTTCATCAAGAATGTCGCCCTGGTTTACACCATAAACAACGTTCTTCATGTCACCTTTACCAGGTGCAGTCAGAATGACACGTGCTGCGCCTGGGCATTGCAGGTGCTGAGCCAGACCGTCAGCATCACGCCATTTACCGGTGTTGTCGATTACCAGTGCATTGTTAATACCATATGCAGTGTAATCTACTTCAGACGGGTTAGAAGCATAGATCACTTTAATGAACTGACCATTCGCAATGATTGCTTCGTTTTCTTCATCAACAGAAATGGTGCCAGAGAATGGACCATGGATCGAGTCACGACGTAATAAAGACGCGCGTTTTTCCAGATCACCATCTGCAGATTTACGCACTACGATGGCTTTTAAGTTCAAGCCACGGCCCAGACCAGACTGACCAATCATTAAACGTGCCAGGATACGACCGATACGACCGAAACCGTAAAGTACAACATCACGGCCTTCTACAGAAGTTGGACGACCTTCAACCGCTTTGACTGCCGCTGCTACAAATGCATCTGCATCGCCGCCTTGCTCTTTAAAGGCAACCGCAAGTTTACCCAGGTCGATTTCAGCAGTACCAATGTTTTCAACTTTTGCTAATGCTTCAAGAATCGGGAAAGTGTGTACAACTGAAAGCTCAACGTCCATCATACGCGTGAAACGGTGTGCTTTTAAAATCTGAATCACTGAACGGTTAACTAAAGAACGTCCAAATACTGAAACAACAATATTTTTCTCACGGTACAGCTTACCGATCAAAGCGATCATTTGTTCCGCGATTTCTTCACGGTTTTTCCAGCGACCTTGGTGCTCTGCGTGTAGGGCGATGATAGTCTCTTTGCTCACAGATACGTCCTCTAATTAATTGTATATCTAGGCATAAAATTCAAAACCCGACAATTGTAATGGAATTGGCGGCAAGATTGAATCAAAAGCTGTCTAAGACCGCTCTATTTTGCTATATATTCAGTATAAATTTGCAAAATAGTTGTAATTATTTTTATGATTTCGCACCTAAATCTTTAAAAAACGCTATTTTTCATATAAAAAAGAGCAAGTTATCTGTTTGTTGCTTTATCAGACAAATTTTACCGACTGATAACAATATTTTTTGCTATTCCAGCCGGTCCTGATAGTTCTGGACATTTTTTTGCAAGGCCCGCTCCTGCCGTTTCTGTTTCAGTACATGCAGTACACCTTCAATCACCAGCAGCAATACCGCCAGCCAGATTGGAATGTAGGTCAGCCATTCATCGGCTTCAACACGCTCGCCCAGCATCATTGAAGCGAAAGCCAGCAACACCGGTTCCAGATAGCTAAGCAGACCAAAAATTACAAAAGGCAAATAACGGCTGGCCAGAATATAACTGCCCAAACCTAAGGCACTTAAAAAACCTAGTCCCAGCACGGCCCAGATCAGATGCGAGTAATTCAACAGCAATGCCATGCTGTCGCTATAAACAAAGCCCAGATAAAACGCGACCGGTAAAATCAGGAACAGATCCCACCAGAAACCGCCTAAATTGTCGGTTTTAAACTGACGGCGTAAAAAGAAATACAAAGGATAAGCCAGCGCCACGTACACAGTTTCCCAGGCCACACTGCCAATGCGCCAGATTTCATGTCCGACGCCCAGTACGGCTAGCGCCACCGCCAGCATTTGCCAGCTGGACAGTTTTTCCTTATACAGCACACAGCCAACCAGCACCATCACCAGTGGCAACAGGAAATAACCGAGCGACACTTCCAGACCACGGCCGTTAATTGGCCCCCATAAAAACAGCCACAGTTGCGTGGTACATAAGAACGAACTGATCAGCAGCCACAGCAATAAAAGCGGCTGTTGTAGCACCCGCCTGAAAATCTCGGCCACATGCTTTAAATCACCACTCCACCACATAAACAGGGTGATAAAAGGCAAGGTGGACAGCATGCGCCAGGCAAAAGTTTCTTCACTGTCTAAAGGTTGCAGAAACTGGGTATAGAAATACAGCACACCAAAAGTGATGGATGCCAATACAGACAAAGCAACGCCTTTATACATCTTTCACTCCTGATCTTTGCCGAGCGCTGATTATACTCAGTTCATCTCCGGAAAACTCTGTTCGTGCATGAATTATTGACCGAAAAATAAAAAACCATGCCGAAGCATGGTGTATTTTTAGTAGGAGATTGCTTTAACGGGCTGTCTGTTTGGTGTGAATAATATCATCCAGGTTATAGCCTAAAGATTTGGCATATTCGAGATATTCATTGATCACTTCGGGATTGGCCTGCGGGGTACGCGACAACACCCACATATATTTGCGATGTGGCTCACCGACCAGCACGGTCTGATAATCTTCATCCAGTTTTAGCACCCAGTAATCACCGCGACCAATTGGCATCCAGCGGATAAATTCTGGCAGGAAACTGACTTTCAGTTTGGTATTAAACGGCGCATTTTGTACAAAGGCTTCACCAATAGAGACGGTTTGTTCGCCATTTTTGGTAATACAGCGATTATCGACCTTGATATTGCCATTTTCATTTAAGGTATAGGTCGCCGTGACATCCCTATCACATTTATTCTGGAAGGACATCGGTTTACGTGCCACCTCATACCAGACCCCTAGGTAACGATCCAATTCCACTTTTTCAACGGTGGGTAGTGGCTCTTTCTGGGCATAAGCCATGGTGGCCAGCCCTAAACCGACCAGCACTGCCCCGCCTACGGCAATTTTTGCTAATTTATAACTCGCTTTAGGGAGATTATTCGTTTTCATCAGGTCACCTTATAGCTTCAATATTGTTCTGGAGTTCTCAGCATACTTGGCTAAATTAACGGTAAATTCAGGTATTTACTGTTGTGTTATGTAAGGAGTTTTTTAACAGTTCCCACACTTTTCTTTACTGCAGCATTTGTGCCTTCAAACGAATAATTTCATCACGCAGACGTGCGGCCTGTTCAAACTGCAATTCTTTTGAGGCTTTGAGCATCTCTTTTTCCAGCTTGGCCACATGCTTGGCAAACAGTTTCGGGTCCGACACGATATGCCGTTCATCCGCGGTTAATGCCAAGGTTTGTGCTGCCATCTGCTCATCAATTACGTCTTCTTCCAGCACCTCGCCGGTATCAATTTCTTTAATAACCTGACGCACAGCACTGCGCGGAGTAATCCCATGCAACTGGTTAAATTCAATTTGCTTGGCTCGGCGACGTTCAGTTTCATCAATGGCTTTTTGCATGGAATCGGTTATCCGGTCAGCATATAAAATCGCCTTACCGGCAATATTCCGCGCAGCACGACCAATAGTCTGAATCAGCGAACGTTCGGAACGCAGGAAGCCTTCCTTGTCGGCATCCAGAATCGCCACCAGCGAGACTTCAGGCATGTCCAGACCTTCACGCAGCAGGTTAATCCCCACCAGCACATCATAAATCCCGGTGCGCAGCTCATGAATAATCTTGACCCGCTCGACCGTATCAATATCGGAGTGCAGATAGGCCACTTTAATGCCGTATTCTTTTAAATAGGAACTTAAATCTTCGGCCATGCGCTTGGTTAAGGTCGTGACCAGAACCCGTTCGTTTTTATCTTTACGCAGGTTAATTTCCGACAGGACATCATCGACCTGGGTCAGCACCGGACGGATTTCAATTTCCGGATCAATCAGACCGGTTGGACGCACCACCTGCTCGACAATCTGCTCGGCTTTTTCCAGTTCATACTGCGCCGGTGTGGCACTGACATAAATGGTGCTTGGAATAATCCGTTCCCATTCTTCAAATTTCATTGGCCGGTTATCCAGCGCGCTTGGTAAACGGAAACCATAATTGACCAGGTTTTCCTTACGCGAACGGTCCCCTTTATACATGGCACCAATTTGCGGCACGGTAACATGCGACTCATCAATAATCAGCAAGGCATCATCCGGCACATAATCAAACAGGGTTGGTGGCGCTTCACCGGCCGGACGACCGGATAAATGACGGGAATAGTTTTCAATGCCGTTGGTATAGCCGAGCTGCTGCATCATTTCCAGATCATAACGGGTACGCTGCTCGATGCGCTGTGCTTCCAGCAGCTTGTCATGTGCACGGAAAAAGCCTAAACGTTCTTTCAGTTCTTCACGAATAGTTTCAATGGCGCGCTGCAAATGGTCTTTGGGCGTCACATAGTGGCTTTTCGGGTAGATGGTGACGCGTGGCACTTTGCGGATCATTTTGCCGGTCAGCGGATCAAACCAGCGGATCGAATCGACTTCATCATCAAACAATTCAATCCGGATGGCATTCTGCTCTGATTCTGCCGGGAAAATATCAATAATTTCACCGCGAATCCGGTAGGTCCCGCGCAAAAAATCCAGTTCATTGCGGCTATATTGCATTTCTACCAGCCGGCGGATGATATCTTCACGTTGAATCCGGTCGCCCTGCACCACATGCAACAACATGCTCATATAGGCATTCGGATCACCCAGACCGTAAATAGCCGATACCGATGCCACAATAATCGAGTCACGACGTTCCAGTAATGCCCGCGTCGCCGACAGTCGCATCTGGTCAATGTGATCATTAATGGCGGCATCTTTTTCAATAAAGGTATCGGAAGATGGCACATAGGCTTCCGGCTGATAGTAGTCATAATAACTGACAAAATATTCAACCGAGTTATGCGGGAAAAAGGCTTTAAATTCGCCGTAGAGCTGGGCCGCCAGAGTCTTGTTATGCGCCATCACAATAGTTGGCCGCTGTAACTGGGCAATCACGTTGGCCATGGTATAGGTCTTGCCGGAACCGGTTACCCCCAGCAGCAACTGATCATGCATGCCCTTTTGAATTCCCCGCACCAGCTTTTCAATGGCCTGCGGCTGATCTCCAGCAGGTTGATAATGGGTAACCAATTCAAAAGGTTGATGATCACTCACGGATAGCGTACTCATACAGATCGAAAAAAAATAGTCTAACAGATTCAGCCTATTATCTGGCTTCAGATTGTAATTTTTGTACACTTTCTTGTCACCGGCAGCATCGGCAAGGTTCTGTTTTTAGTCCGCAGTGCAACTGAAATAAAAATCTTCACCCGCTGCTGTTTGGCACACTCTCACCAGACATACCCAGATCAAAGCAAAATCTTCATGTGAAACAGAAAAACACCCTCGTCTTGTGCTTTTTCACTTGATTCTGCCCCGCTTCACGGGCAACATGAACACAAGGGATCACATAGATTTAATGACAATGACTTACCGATATCATGATGAAAGTATTATTAAAAGCTTGCCTGAAGATACGATTTTTGTCTTTGGCAGTAATCTGGCAGGTGATCATGCCGGCGGTGCAGCGCGCACTGCCCTGCAACACTTTGGCGCCGTGCGCGGCGTAGGTCGTGGCTGGGCCGGACAAAGCTTTGCCATTCCAACCATGAACGAGCATTTGCAGCAAATGCCGCTATCGCAAATTCAGCACTATATAGATGACTTTAAAACCTATACCAAAAATCATCCGAAAATGAAGTATTTTCTGACTTCAATTGGCTGTGGTATTGCCGGTTATAAAGTCGAGGAAATTGCCCCGATGTTTAAAGGCATTTCCCACAATGTGATTTTCCCGGCCTCCTTCCGGCCTTTTGTCGAGAAATCTTTACCGAAACTGAATCAGCATTTTCTGCATACCATTTTTCGTGATCCGGTAATTTTTGCCAGCAATCCGGATGAGCTGATTGAAGTGCTGGCTTTAAATGACAATGAAAAAAGTCTGGCTAAAATTTTGCTGAATACCCAGATGTACCCGACCGACAGCAATGGCCGTGACCGGATTTTTGAAATTGAAGATATTTTATATGGCCTGAAAGATAAGGTCTTTGAATGGCAAAGCAACTCTGAAGGTTCCATGCTGTTTGGCGGGGTGATTCTAGCCTTACTGGAACTGTATAGTATTAATGAACAGGATTTTGCCGAAGTCTGGCATGGTCAACGTGAAATTACCCCACCGCGTCCGGCGCATCGGGCCAAAAAATAATCCCTCTTTTTAATACCAGAGCAGCCGGCCATTGAGCCGGCCGTTCTGTATTTTGGTGACATAAATCACATTTATAAAAATAAACACAATTTTTATCACATAATAAAAACTTGATTATAATTCTATTTTTCATTCACTAGAATAATCGAGCTTCAGACTATGACAATACTGGACACGCCTGTTTTTACCCTTGCGCCGATTGCCCTGTGGCTGGAAGACTTTAGTGAAATTAAAAAGCAGTTTGAGCTGTGGCGTGCACAAGGCATTCAGGATTTACGTGGCTATTTACTGGAAGATCTAAGCCGTGTCATTGAATGTGCCCGTAAAATTAAAATTCTGAGCGTAAACCAGAAAACCCTGGAACTGTATGAAGCCCAAGATCTGCAGCATTTAATTAGCAACCTGGAGCAGATTTTTAAAGGTGAGATGGCCAGCACCCATATTGATGAGCTGATCAGCTTGTGGGAAGGTCAAACTGAATTTTCCAGTCAGGCCGTCAATTACAGCCTGAACGGGAAACGGCTGGATATCCAGTTACGCGGCACCGTGGTGCCCTCGCATGAGCATGACCTGTCTTTGGTGCTGGTCAGTACCGAAAACATCACCCCATATACCGCGGCGTGCCGGCAGGCAGATCAGCAGCGTTTACTGGCTGAATCGCGCTTTGTCTATTCACCCACCTCCTTGTGGGTGGAAGATTTTAGCCGGATTAAAAGCCGGCTCGATCAGCTGCGCCATTTGGGCATAGATGACTTCAATACCTTTTTAGATGTGCATCCGGATTTTATCCAGCAATGTATCCGGGATGTGCTGATTATTGATGTCAATCAGGCCACGCTGGATTTATTTGGCGCCCCGGACAAAAACACCCTGCTGCAAAATATTCATAAAATTTTTGCCGGAGAAATGCAGCATACGTTCAGGGAACAGCTGATCGAGCTCTGGAATGGCAATATTCACCATCAGCGTGAAGCCATCAATTATGCGCTGGATGGCAGCATCCGCCATGTATTGCTGCAATTTACCGTATTTCCCGGCTATGAAGAGGACTGGAGCACAGTTCAGGTGGCCTTGACCGATATTACCGCACGTAAAAAAAGCCGAAAACTATCTGGAATATCTGGGCAAGCATGATGTGCTGACCAAGCTTTTGAATCGCTCGCATTATACTGAAGAAGTGAATCGTTTAGAGCGCAGCAGTCTGCGGCCTGTGTCCAGTATCTATATTGATATGAATGGCTTAAAAGTCGTGAATGATGCCTTTGGCCATGATAGCGGTGATGATCTGCTCAGACGCACCGGTGAACTGCTGAATCAGCTTGTCCAGAATACCCAGTACAGTGCCTGCCGTATTGGCGGTGATGAATTTGTGGTTTTGCTACCAGGTGCCGATGAGATTGCCCTGCACAACTGTCTGGCGGGCTTGCAGGAACTGCTGTTAATTGACAGTCAGTTTCATGGCAATCAGATGCTGAATCTGTCGATTGGGTCTGCGACCACACTGCCGCAGGAAAGCATTGAAGAGATGCTAAAACGCGCCGATCAGGCCATGTACACCCAAAAACGCGCCGATCAGGCCATGTACACCCAAAAACGCGCCTATTATGTCCAGTTTGACCGGCGTGAAACCCAGGATTAAACCCATCAAGCGCCCATAAAAAATGCCACAGAACGTGGCATTTTTCTTAGCGTTTACCCATAGATTTACGGGTCCCACGTGGTGGTGGAAACAGCTTGTCGGCATAACCTTCATCTTTAGGACGAACCTGATTATGCAAGGCATCGATCTGGGCTTTTTCTTCCGCAGATGGCATTGGGAATGGGAGTTTTACCACAGGTTTTTTTGAAGTAGGCTGCTGCTTACTCATGACGATAACTCAAATCAAATTAGCGCTATTTTAAGGTTTTTTGCAGTCAGAAGCGAGCCTCCGGCTTTTTATTCTCAAAAATGCCTTATTTTGAGGCGCAGAAGCACAAATTTCGTGATTTTTTATTAATTTGTTGAGATTTTAAACGACGAAGTGACTATTTTTGAGCTAAGATAGTGTGCTTTTTATTTTTTAATCCCTATAAGAAGGAATACTGCCGTGGACGTACGTCTCTCTGATCGTGTAAATGCCATCAAACCGTCCCCAACGCTTGCTGTGACAAACAAAGCTGCCGAATTGAAAGCTGCTGGTCATAACGTAATTGGCTTGGGTGCAGGCGAACCGGATTTCGATACACCACAACACATCAAAGATGCAGCAATTGCAGCGATTAACAACGGTTTTACCAAATATACCGCTGTTGACGGTACGCCAGGCCTGAAAAAAGCCATTATTGCGAAACTAAAACGTGACAATAACCTTGACTACCAAGCCAACCAGATTCTAGTGTCTTGCGGTGGTAAACAATCATTCTTTAACTTGGCACTTGCACTGTTAAACAAAGGTGATGAAGTGATCATCCCTGCACCATTCTGGGTAAGCTATCCAGATATGGTGATCATCGCTGAAGGCGTGCCAGTGATTGTGAAATGTGGCGAAGAACAACGCTTCAAAATCACCCCTGCTCAGTTAGAAGCAGCCATCACAGACAAAACCCGTTTAGTGGTACTGAACAGCCCGTCTAACCCGACAGGCATGATCTACACCAAAGCTGAACTGGAAGCTCTGGCTGAAGTACTGCGTAAATACCCAGAAGTGTATATCGCATCTGACGACATGTACGAACCAATCCGCTGGGATGACGAGTTCTACAACATCGCTACTGTTGCACCAGACCTGTATGACCGCACTATCGTGTTAAATGGTGTGTCTAAAGCCTATGCCATGACTGGCTGGCGTATCGGCTATGCAGCGGGCCCTGCTAAACTGATCGGTGCGATGAAAAAAATCCAGTCTCAGTCAACCTCTAACCCGACGTCTATTTCACAAGTGGCTGCAGAAGCTGCATTGAACGGTCCTCAAGACGTTCTACAACCAATGATTGAAGCGTTCAAACGCCGTCATGACCTGGTGGTAAACGGCCTGAACGACATCAAAGGGATTTCTTGCTTACCTGCAGATGGTGCGTTCTATGCTTACGCCAACATCAAACCACTGATTCGTGCTAAAGGCTTAAAATCTTGCACAGAATTCTCTGCATGGTTACTGGAAGAAACTGGCGTGGCCGTGGTTCCAGGTGATGCATTCGGTTTAGGCGGTTTCATGCGTATCTCTTATGCAACGGCTGATGAAGTGCTGGTAGATGCGTTAGCGCGTATCAAGAAAGCGGCGGATTCAATCGAAGGCGTTGATGAAGCGATTGCGTCGATCGAAGCTGAAAAAGCTGCTCAATAATCTCTTCTGAGCAATAAAAAAACCGCGACCTGTTCGCGGTTTTTTATGGCCTGATTTAACTCTAAACGCTCAATTCAGCGGACCATAGATAACGGTTAGATGGCCTTTTTCAGCGCCTGAATGAGCTGACTTCGTGAGATGTCAGGACGGTCTGTACCTTTATAAATACAGTAATATTTAAAGGCACTATCCAGACTCACCCGCAGTTCTTTTTGTTCAGAATCCGACCAGACCCGGCAGCGGTTACTACCCGACAAGGCACTGCCGGCAAGCTGATACAGGTATAAATCCTGGCTGCGCTGTAATGGCGTGCGGGTTGCATGATCCGGATGCTCTGAAAGCTGGAAACATGGCCCATTGATCAGCCATTTTTCACTAAACCACAGCTGCAGCAAATCGCCCAGATGCAGATCGACATGCCCGACTGGCCATACGTTGATATAGGCCGAAGCAACAGGCGTATAATAATCTTCTGGATTGCTGATAAGAGAAAGGTAGTTGTCTTTGTAAAAATTGAGGTTTGCAAAAATTTCAGGGATGCTGAGCGTATTCATTCGCTGTCTCCGATTTAGCCATTTTTGTGCTGGCAAGTTGGTTTAAATCCACACTGTTTAACCATTTGGTCAAACGACTTTCTGGATTTAATCTAACAACAGATTTTTTGCTTTGCAAGATTTTTTCGTGTTTTATTTTATTTTGCACAAATAAAAAGCATATAAACTTTAAATGTAAAAAAGATGACAGTTTTCGCTTGACCCCTGCCAAAATCCCTCTATAATCGCATTCAGATTCTCCCATAGCTCAGTCGGTAGAGCGACGGACTGTTAATCCGCAGGTCCCTGGTTCGAGCCCAGGTGGGAGAGCCAAATTCAAAAAAGCCCAAGCATTTAAGACTTGGGCTTTTTTATTGCCAAAATTTATAGCTTCCAATCTTTTTAATTCCCACAGCGATTCACATCTGAAGGCTGCCAAAAGAGGATGACATCTTCCCGAGCGATCTAATAGCAAGACGTCCATCAGCAGATCAGTTCTATCTTCAAACAGGCAGATCAATCCTGATTCCCCTTCTCACAGCCATAAAAAAACGGAACCGAAGTCCCGTTTTCTCTCAAAAAATATTGACTGTTTCAAGCTACCTGCGCCGGCACACCGCTATGGAAACGGAAAGTATCATCCTGGCTTAAAATCAGATTTTTTTCCACTTCACGAATATGCTGAATCCGGCCCTGAATATCTTCTTCCGGATTTTTTAGCTTGGCAGTTTTGGCAACGTCCAATGCCAGTGCCAGATAATCTTCATAATGACGCGATTCAGATTTCAGCAAATAGCGGTAGTAACGCCCCAGCTCTTCATCAACATGCGGTGCCAAGGCATAAAACCGCTCGCAGGAACGCGCTTCTACAAAGGCGCCAATCACCAGTACATCAATTAACGCTTCTGGCTCATAGGTACGGATTTCTTTGCGTAAGCCGCCGGCATAACGGCCTGCGCTCAAGCCTTTCCACTCCTGTCCGCGTTTGTTCATAAATTCCAGCACCTGTTCATAATGCAGCATTTCTTCACGAACCAGTTGCGCCAGTTTGACCTGCAAATCAGTAAAGAAGCTGTAGCGGAACATCAGGTTCATGGCTGTACCGGCGGCTTTTTTCTCGCAGTTGGCATGATCCTGCATCAGGATTTCCAGATTGTTCAGCGCTTCATCCAGCCAGGCTTGCGGGGTTTCACAGCCCAGGAAGCCGATCACCGGCTTCATGAGTTCATCATAATTGATTGTCGACATACAAAAACTTCAGGATTATCGTGCAGCTTTAATCGCTGCTTTCATTTGCTGTACAGCTTGGGCCAGACCCACAAACACCGCATCGGCAATGAGCGAGTGACCAATATTCAGTTCGTGAATTTGCGGAATTGCGGCAATCGGCGTCACGTTATCTAAATTCAGGCCATGGCCGGCATTCACCACCAGACCTTTGGCCGCGGCATATTCGGCACCTTTCACAATACGTTCCAGCTCAGCCTGCTGCGTCTCTGCGGTTTCAGCATCGGCGTAGGCACCGGTATGAATTTCAATGGTTGGTGCACCACAAGCAACTGCGGCATCAATCTGGGCAAAGTCAGCATCAATAAACAGGGATACATCACAACCCAGAACAGAGAGAGCCTGCGTTGCCGCTTTTACCGCCGCAAAATTACCGACCACATCCAGTCCACCTTCAGTGGTGACTTCTTGGCGTTTTTCCGGGACAAAGCAAACATGATGCGGTTTGATTTCTTTGGCGAACTCGACCATTTCATCAGTCACCGCCATTTCCAGATTCATGCGGGTTTTCAGCAATGGACGCATACGACGCACATCATCATCCTGAATATGACGACGATCTTCACGCAGATGCAAGGTAATACCCTCTGCACCAGCCTGTTCACAAATCAGTGCGGCATTGACCGGATCTGGGTAAGTGGTGCCACGTGCTTGTCGCAATGTTGCAACATGGTCAATATTTACACCAAGTAATGCAGCCATACTCTTTTCCTAATTACGATTGTGTTTGGGAGTTCTGTATCCACAATTGACGACTTTTTAACGGCCGATCTCCCAGCAGGGAGCTGATCATCTGCCGATATAATTTAGACAGTAATTGTAACTGTTTTGGATTAAAATCCCTACCCTTTTCATGGTCACGCATACTCAAAATCTGCGTGCCACTTAAACCAGAACGGGAAGCCTGCGCCGTTGGCATAAAGCCTTCATTTAATAAAAACTGGTACTGCTGCGTTGCACCAATCGGCTGCTGGTTGGCATCCACTTCAAAGTCGATGGCATAACCCAGTTCTTGCAGCAACACATGCTCAAACTGGCGCAGAATCTGTCTTAAAAAGCTGTTCGGCTGCGGATGGCTCGACAGCTGCTGCAATTGCTGCAAAGTCGTGGCATATTGCAGAAAAGTCTCGGGCATCTCGACTTCGAGCGGACACAGACGCAGCAAAATTTCATTCAGATAAAAACCGGAGAAAAAGGCATCGCCAAAGAAAAATACGGGCTGGTTGATAATTTCCAGTTTGGTAAAATTTTTCAGTTCAGATTTACCCGAGGCCTGCAGGCTAATCGGTTGATATTGTGGTGGCGGGGTTTGTCTTAAAATACCATCAATCCGCCCATATTCCTGGGTAAACAGATGCACAATATGACTACGCTCGCGGTATTTACGATGATGGATCAGGTAGCCATGCAAGACTTCATTACGCATGTGGGCAGGATATCAGCCTAATCATCTTTCTTTTTGCTTTCATCTTCTTCATCCCCATCGGGAATGACTGCACCGACCACAGCGGCCGTGCCTTTGACCACGCCTTTGGTGGTTTTATAGGCCACTTTAACCGGAACTGTAACCACCTTATGAATACAGCCCTGCAGCATGAACATGCAGGCTAAAATCACAGCAATTTTGGTCATTACAGTTCCTCGTTTCATGGCTTAGATATCGCTATATCCCAAGCTTTTTAATGCACGTTCATCATCTGACCAGCCACCTTTGACTTTCACCCAAAGCGTGAGCATGATTTTCTGTTCGAACATTTTTTCCATATCGACACGGGCATCCATCCCGATTTTTTTCAGCTTAGCACCTTTTTCACCAATCACAATGGCTTTTTGGCCCGGACGGTCTACGAAGATGGTGGCGTCAATATAGGTACAGGCCGGTTTCATACGACCGGTTTTTTCATTTAAAGCCGGCTCTTCGGTTTTAAATGATTCAATCTGTACGGTTAAATCATATGGCAACTCTTCACCGAGCTGACGCATGATTTTTTCACGAATAATTTCAGAGGCCAGGAAGCGCTCGGAACGGTCGGTGACCTGATCAAATGAATATAACGGTGGCTGGAATGGCAGATACTGCTCGATGGTGTCACGCAGATGTTCCAGATTGGCACCACGCAGCGCGGATACTGGCACAATTTCTGCAAAGTTCATCAGCTTGGCACGCTCCTGAATCAGCGGCAGCGCCTGATTTTTATTCTCGAAGGTATCCAGTTTATTGATCACCAGAATGACCGGCATGTCTGCATTTTTCAATTTCTCCAGTACGAGTTCATCGTTCTGGGTCCATTTTTGTGCATCGACGACGAATAATACCAGATTCACATCTCGCAGCGCCGAGTGCGCGGCACGGTTCATCATTTTGTTGATGGCACGCACTTCTTTTTTGTGCATCCCCGGAGTATCAACATACACTGCCTGAGATTTTTCACGCGAATCAATCCCGACAATTTTATGACGGGTGGTTTGTGGCTTACGCGAGGTAATAGACAGTTTTTGACCCAACAGGTGGTTCATCAGGGTAGATTTACCCACGTTTGGCCGGCCCACAATGGCCACAAATCCGCTACGGTAATCCGATGGAATTTCCTGACCTTGTGAACTGAAGAATTGATTGATTAAATCGTGGCTGTCGCTTTGCGACTCGTGATCAGCATCGTTGTGATCGGAATGGATTGTCATTGAGACGTTTGCTCCAAGAGTTTTAAAATTTCCGCGGCAACTGCCTGCTCGGCAAAGCGGCGGCTAGAACCTTCACCTTTCATTACCGGCAAAGCATCGACCCGGCATTCCACCTTGAAATGCTGGTTCGGGGCATCACCCTGAATATCTACAACCTCGTAAACTGGGAGAGGTTTTTTACGTGCTTGTAAATACTCTTGCAGGCGTGATTTTGGATCTTTGAGCTGATCGGTCGGCTCAATATGATCCAGATAAGGCACGTACCATTTTAACACAATCGTCTGTAGCAGGTTTAAATCCCCACAGTCGATATAAATCGCACCAATAATCGCCTCGACTGCATCTGCAAGTATAGACTCACGATGATGACCGCCTGATTTCAATTCACCGGTACTGAGAATTAAATTTTGACTGAGTTTTAAATCATTGGCGATTTTACCCAGTGCTTCCTGACGCACCAGTGTTGCGCGCATACGGGTCAGCCGCCCTTCATTTTCCTGCGGATAGGCGGTGTAGAGATAATTGGCAATAATCATCCCTAAAAGTGAATCGCCTAGAAATTCTAGGCGTTCATAGTTGTGTTTGTGACTGACCGAACGATGCGTCAGCGCCAGCTTGAGCAGATCCGGCTGTTTAAACTGGTATCCGATGCGGCTGGCCAAACGCGTTTCATTGAGCTTGGACTGAGCTTTGATCAAAACTTTTCTCGAATTTCATGACAATATCAATATTCAATAAGAACGGTTTTCTTATCTCATAGTCTTTCTTCACCTGTAGACCATCTACATTGGTGACCTGGGCAACATCCGCAAATTTAATATCACGAATGTTGTTCATACTTAAACGCTTATCCATTTCCCCAATGAATTTTTGCGGACTCAGGTTTTTGGGTCCATGAATCAACTGCTCTTTAATCTGGTTATCCAGCATTCGATCATCGAAATACGGTCCCCAAACCGCAACTGCAATTTTTGCCATAAAAGCAAAACCAATAATTGCAACCAGAATTGCAATATACGATGCCCCTTGTTGATGACGCATTTTGTTATTTTCCTAATGGATGATTTTAATCTATGCTGCCGTTTCGGCTAAAAGACGGCAATTTAAAACCAGGCTCTTTGTGCATCCAGATATAGACGGCACGGCCGGTCAGGTTTTCTTCAGGTACAAAACCCCAGAAACGGCTGTCAGCACTCTGATCGCGGTTATCCCCTAACGCGAAGTAATGACCTTCTGGAACTTTGACTTCCCAATATAAACCATTTGTAGAAGCATATTTACCATTTTCGACATAATTAATAAAGGGTGCCTGACGCGCCACGTTTACGCCTTCCAGTTCACGCATGGTAAAAGTATGCTTGCCTAAAGTTTCCTGATGGTAAATCGAGTTGGGGGTATCGAGGCTGTCTTTTTCACGGCTAAATTCCAGTGCAACTTTCTGCACCTTTTCGCCGTTAATGGTAAATTGGCCATGATCATAAACAATATGATCACCCGGCAAACCCACAATCCGCTTAATGTAGCTAATGCTTGGTTGTGGCGGATAACGGAACACCGCCACATCACCGCGTTCTGGCGAACCGGTATCAATAATTTTGCTGTTGACGATTGGCAAACGCACGCCATAGTCAAATTTATTTACCAGAATAAAATCCCCGGTCTCCAGGGTTGGCACCATTGAATCTGACGGGATATTAAACGGCTCATATAAAAACGAACGCAGCACCAGCACAACGGCCAGTACCGGCCAGAAGTCATACGCCCATGTGATAATGAAATTTTCATTGCCCCGCCCTTTGGTCTGTCTTTGCTTGAAGACAAATTTATCCAGCAACCACACAGCAATAAAAAACAGCGTGGCAGGAACGAGGATCAAATTAAAATCAAAATCCATGGGCGTTTATCCTTCTAATCTTATTAGCGTTCGACTTTTAATACAGCTAAGAACGCTTCTTGTGGGATTTCAACGCTACCCACTTGCTTCATACGTTTCTTACCTTCTTTCTGCTTGGCCAGCAGTTTCTTCTTACGCGACACGTCACCGCCATAACATTTGGCCAATACGTTCTTACGCATGGCTTTTACCGTTGAACGGGCAATGATTTGCGCACCAATGGCCGCCTGAATTGCGACATCAAACATCTGACGTGGAATCAGGTCTTTCATTTTTTCAACCAGTGCAATACCACGATGACGGGCATCCTGACGGTGACAGATCATTGCCAGCGCATCGACTTTTTCACCGTTAATCAAGACATCGACTTTCACCAGCGATGAACTTTCAAAACGCACGAAGTTGTAATCTAGTGATGCAAAACCACGTGAGCAGGATTTCAATTTATCAAAGAAATCCATCACCACTTCGGCCATTGGAATTTCAAAGGTAATGGATACCTGATTACTCATGAATTTCATGTCTTTTTGCACACCACGACGCTCGATACACAAGGTCATGACGTTACCCAAGTATTCTTGCGGCACCAGAATGTGACATTCGGCAATCGGTTCACGTAAGTCTTCAACGGTGGAACCGTCTGGCATTTTCGATGGACTGTCAATATATACGGTCTGGCCATTTTTCATTACGGCTTCATAAATAACCGTAGGCGCAGAAGAAATCAGGTCCAGATCGTATTCACGTTCTAAACGTTCCTGAACGATTTCCATGTGCAGCATACCAAGGAAGCCACAGCGGAAACCAAAACCGAGCGCATCTGAACTTTCCGGTTCGAAGAATAGCGCTGAGTCATTGATTTGCAGCTTTTGCAGTGCTTCACGGAACGGTTCAAAATCGCTGGCATCAATCGGGAACAGACCAGCATAGACCTGCGGTTTTACTTTTTTGAAGCCCGGTAACACTTCCACTTCTGGCGTGGTTGCCAAAGTAATGGTATCACCAACTGGTGCACCAAAAATGTCTTTAATGCCGGCAATCACGAAGCCGACTTCGCCCGCTTCCAGAATATCGGTTTCAGTATGTTTCGGATTGAAAATACCCACCGAGGTAATGATGTGCGTTTGACCGGTTGATTTCATCAACATCTTGTCGCCTTTACGCACACGTCCCTGCTTCACACGCACCAGAGACACAACGCCCAGATAGTTATCAAACCATGAGTCGACGATTAAAGCTTGCAATGGCGCATCACGATCACCGGTTGGTGCTGGAATGACATCGACCAGACGCTCTAACACACCCGCAATCCCCAGACCAGTTTTGGCTGAACAGGTCGGCGCATCGGTTGCTTCAATACCAATAATATCTTCAATTTCCTGAATCACACGTTCAGGCTCTGCTTGCGGCAGGTCAATCTTGTTCAGAATTGGTAAAACTTCCAGCCCTTGCTCAATCGCGGTATAGCAGTTGGCAACCGATTGTGCTTCTACGCCCTGGGCAGCATCAACCACCAGTAGTGCGCCTTCACACGCTGCCAGTGAACGTGAAACTTCATAAGAAAAGTCAACGTGTCCCGGGGTGTCAATGAAATTTAACTGGTATTCCTGACCATTCGGATGGGTATAGTACAAGGTCACCGAAGTCGCTTTAATGGTAATCCCACGTTCACGCTCAAGTTCCATTGAGTCCAGTACTTGCGCCTGCATTTCGCGATCCTGCAAACCGCCACAGGTCTGAATGAAACGATCCGCAAGGGTCGACTTGCCATGATCGATATGTGCAATGATCGAGAAGTTACGAATGTTTTTAATATCAACAGATTTTTTAGCTTGCGCCATGGGCTACCTTAAAAAATAACGCGCTATGCAAACCAGATTCAGTGCACAGCAAAAGCCGAATAGAAATTGCGAAGGATTATAGCAGATGGATTTTTTAAAGTATCCAAAATAATGCAAAGCTTTTCGGCCCGGCCGGTTTTAGATCATCCGATACAAACCGGCCAGTGACGATGCTTATGCCGGCTGTGGCGGATACTGGTTAAAATCCATCGGATTCAGATCGGCTGGAATAGGCTGATACGCCTGGGAAAAACTTGGCGACATGCGTTTTGGACGGCCGCTGTCTATTTCCACACAAGCCCATTTGGTCTGCGCGACAAACAGCACGCTCTGGTCCTGCGGACGATAAAACACATACTGGCGAAACAAGTACAGCGCATTAATTTCACTGAGCCAGGTTCTTAAAATCAGCTCTTCACCGGCAAATGCTGCCTTGCGATACTGCACATGATGCTCTACCGCCACCATGGCATGTTTCATTTCCAGAAACTGCGCCATGCCCAGGCCTAAGGTTTCAATATGGGCGCTGGCCACATCCTGCATCCACTGCACATAAACCACGTTGTTGACATGGCCCAGACTGTCAATATGCTCGGGTTGAACCTGAAGTTTTAAATCAAAAAATGTACTGCTCATGCTCTGTTACTGTACTGGTGCATCGGGTATTTAGGCCCCTAGTCTACTGTAAATTGGCCCCGGATAAATTGAAAAATAAAAAACCACAGCAGGCTGTGGTTTTTAACTGGCTCAGATCAGGAAATTCGCATGCCGACAATAGCACGTTGTCCCTGACGGATTAAGGTCACACGCGCCACGCTGCCCTTTTTCAGCTGCGAAACCGCCTGAACAAAGCTGTTGCTGTCGGTGACTGGGCTATTGTTCAGCTGTACGATGACATCACCCGGTAAAATTCGCGACTGCGCTGCAATACTGCCCGGACGGACTTCCTGAATCAGCACGCCGCCTTTAATTTCCAGCTGACGCATTTCTGCTGCTGACAGGTTCCGGATTGCGACCCCAAGTACCGGGCCTTTATTCTGGCTTGGCGTAACATTGCTCTTGGCCGGGGTGTCATCCGGTGCAGTACTTAAAGTAGCCGAGATATTCCGGCGACGGTCATCGCGTAAAACTTCCAGCTGGATGGTCTGTTTAGGTGCAGTACGGTTCAGATAATTGAGTAATTCGCTGGTGCGCGAAATTGGGGTACCGTTGTATTTTAAGATCACATCACCGGCACGCAAGCCGGCTTTGGAGGCTGGAGAATCCGGTGCCACCTGGGTAATTAAGGACCCTTCCGGTTTATCCAGTCGATACGATTCTGCCAGCGTCCGGTCAATATCCTGCAGGCTCACACCTAAATAGGAACGGGTGACTTTACCATGCTGTTTTAACTGGTCTGCCACTTCCATGGCGACATCAATCGGAATCGAGAAAGACAGGCCCATATAGCCGCCCGTTCCACTAAAGATGCGCGAGTTGACCCCAACCACTTCACCGCGCTGGTTAAATAGCGGTCCACCCGAGTTACCCGGGTTTAAGGCAACGTCAGTCTGAATAAACGGTACCGAGGTTTCCCCCATCATGTTACGCATTTTGGCGCTGACAATACCGGCAGAGGCGGAATAGTCAAAACCGAATGGTGAACCAATCGCCAGCACCGGCTCACCAACTTTCAGGCGATCAACATTACCGGTACGCAGTTCAGGGAAATTGCTGCCAGATACTTTCAGCAAGGCCACATCAGTCCGTTCATCACTGCCGACCACGGTGGCATCAATTTCACGGCGATCATTCAGGACAATGGTGACTTTGGAGGCATTTTCAATCACATGGTGGTTAGTGAGCAGGTAGCCATCTTTGCTAATAAAGAAGGCACTGCCATAACCGGTTTTTTCTTGTGGTGCCTGACGCTGCGGAATCACCACCCCATCGCCAAAGAAACGGCGTAACAGTTCCGGAACCTGTTGTTGTAACAGCTCTTCCTGGCTTAAACGTTTGACCACATTGACACTGACAACACCGGGGCTGACCTGTTCAACCAGGTTGGAAAAATCTACTGAAGTAGAGGCCTGTGCTTGAACAGATGCCATAGTGAACACAGCTGCATAGAGACCCTTCTGTAAGTAGCGATTATTCATATATAGCATTCACTCAATTTGTTTATAAAAATGTGATGTTCTGTTTTTAACATAACGCTTTTTAAGATTTCGTAATAATATGTTCAATTCCTCAACAGGATACAAGTGCTTATGCCATTTTTTATAAAATGGAGTTTTATTGCTTTTTCTCATCATTAATAAGCATCTTGACCCTTGCCTTTTGTTTTAAAAAGCGTTGTCATTACCAGACTTTTTTCAAATTAGCTGATGGACATGTCTAATTTACATGCAACTCATCATTTTGATGTGATCATTGTGGGTAGTGGCGGCGCAGGTTTAAGTCTGGCACTGTCATTACCAGCTCATTTTAAAATTGCCGTGCTGGCCAAGTCGGCCCTGACTGATGCCAGCACCTTTTATGCCCAAGGTGGGGTCGCAGCCGTACTGGATGAAACCGACTCTATTCAACAGCATATAGATGATACAATGATTGCAGGCGCGCATTTATGTGAACTGAATGCCGTGCAGCAAACTGTAGAGGGCGGTAAACCTTCGGTCGATTTCCTGCTTGAACATGGCGTTCAATTTACCCTCGATGAACAGGAACAACTGCATTTAACCCGTGAAGGCGGCCACTCCCAGCGCCGGATCATTCACGCGGCAGATGCCACGGGACGTGCCATTTCAACGACACTGGTCCAGCGGGCCAGAGAAAAACAGAATATCCAGATTTTTGAAAACTTTGTTGCCATTGACCTGATTACCACACAGAAACTCGGTCAAACCGGTGACAATCGTGCATTGGGCCTGTATGCCCTGGATGAAAACACCGACCAGATTGATACCTTCCTGGCGCCCTTTACCGCCCTAGCCTGCGGCGGTGCCATGAAAGCCTATCTGTACACCTCTAACCCGGATATTGCCACCGGTGACGGGATTGCCATGGCCTACCGCGCCGGTTGCCGCGTCGCCAATATGGAATTTAACCAGTTCCATCCGACCTGCTTATACCATCCGCAAGCCCGTTCCTTCTTGATTACCGAAGCCATGCGTGGCGAAGGCGCCTATTTACGCCTGCCAGATGGGGAACGCTTTATGCTACGTTTCGATGAGCGTGCCGAACTGGCGCCACGTGATATTGTGGCACGTGCGATTGACTTTGAAATCAAGCGTCTGGGGATTCGTCATGTCTGGCTAGACATCACCCATAAACCGGCCGAATTTGTTAAAGAACACTTCCCGACCCTGTATGCGCGTTTACTGGAACTGGGCATCGACATCACCAAAGACATGATTCCGGTGGTCCCGGCGGCGCATTATACCTGTGGCGGTGTAGTGGTTGATGAACACAGCCAGACCGATATTGCCGGCCTGTATGCCATTGGTGAAACGTCTTATACCGGCCTGCACGGTGCGAATCGTATGGCCAGTAACTCACTTTTAGAATGTTTTGTATATGGCATGAGTGCCGCTGAACACATTCAGGCTGAATTCAAGCCCGATTATCAATCACCAAATGTGCCGGCCTGGGATGATTCTCAAGTGACCCATCCCGATGAAGATGTGGTAATTCTACAAAACTGGGATGAACTGCGCGCCACCATGTGGAACTATGTCGGGATTGTCCGCACCACCAAGCGTTTACAACGTGCCCTGCACCGTATTGAAATGCTGAAACGTGAAATTACCGAGTATTATCAGGACTACAAAGTCAGTAAAAACCTGATTGAACTGCGTAATCTGGTGCTGGTTTCAGAAATGATTGTGCGCTGTGCCATGCAGCGTAAAGAATCGCGTGGCCTGCATTACACCCTGGATTATCCAGAACTGGCAGATGAGCTGCGTAAAACTGTCCTCACGCCGCCAAACTTCCAGGTAGAAACGCCATTGGTGAATGAGGATGTGCCGGCTTAAAACGCTTATGCCATCTTCAGTTCTGAAAGATAAAAAACCGAATCGCAGGATGTGATTCGGTTTTTTATTGGGATCAGCCAAAAATGGTTTCAGCCGGATGGTTCCTCAAGTTGAAGCATATTGCGCTGCACTCGAGGTTGGCTTTAATAATGGCAACTGCTCAGGTTCTAGCACTCCGGACAGCAATTGCGGCAGATAGGTCTGCACATAATTACGTAAAGTCAGTGCCACTTGTGCCGAGAAATGTGGCTGCTGCAATTGTGTCTGTAAATGTGCCAAAGCCTGCGCCTCGGTCAGCTGATGGGTTTGCACCGCATAGACATAGCCCAATAAAGCACCTTGTGCCAAAAACTGATACGGCAACCCAGCCTGGGCATTGCTAGCAATTGAACCTAACACCCGCTCGGACGCACTGAGCTTGCGTAGCGGATCACGCGCCACCCGTGCACATGGGTCTTTATAGGCATGGACACAGGAGTTTGCAAAACTTTGTGCCAGTGCATGCAGGTCGTGTTGCCGGTGTGGTAACACCACCGCCAGTCCCTGCTGAACCTGCTGTAACAACTGCTGCATGAACTGTTCAATCTGCGGGTCGGCCAGAGCCACACCAATGGTTTGATGACCACGCAGGCTGGCATACCAGGCAAGCATGGCATGCACCCCGTTCCAGAGCCGGTTTTTAATCAGCTGGATTTCACTGATGTCTTCGACAAGAATCATCTGCCGCATTTTTTGCAGTAACGGACTGGCATTTTCCACATAAATCGGCATGTCGATTTCTGCATTAAACAGAATAAGATCCATGGTCTGTAGAATATGACTCGGCTGGAAATTACGGCGCAAATCTTCCACATACAGACTGGCCTGACGTTCCTGCTCCGGCTGCAAACGGGTGTTATCCTCAATTTCAACCGGCTCGGCTTCATCTTCTGTCTGCGACTGCTTGAAGATGTTGTATTTAATCCGTAGCTGGCGGTACAGGTTCTGGTCAGTCAGTTTGGATACCATACGGTTGACCACGGTATCGCAGAAATAATGCTGCGCTAAAATGGCTTGTGCGGTCTGCACATCACTTAAGGCCACCAGGGCTTTACGGATATGCTCCAGCAATAACTGCTTGGCACCGACTTTATTTAAAATAATCAGCACGGTTAAAGGCGCAGCCGGCTGGTCCTGATGGGCCAGATAACGTGCATACAGGCCTTGCGCAATCACCTCAGCTTCGCTGCTCAGCGCTTTTTCTGGCAGACATAAGGCAATCAAGCTGGATTCGATATACATCTCCTGCATGTGCTGCAGGTTATCTGCATCAATAATGCTCATGTTTTCAATACGCTCATCATAGGACATTTGTCCATAACGAATGCAATAGGTGCCAAAAGCATTCACCGCAGAGCGATACAGCTGGTTACGGGTAGAGGCATAAATCCGTTTCGGACGGGTATAACCATCCCAATGCGATAACACCTGTGCCAGATAACCGCCGCCAATCGCACCAAAGCCATGGATTCCGACGGTTAGCTGGTTCAAGGTTTGTGGAAAAGCTTCCTGCAGACTAGGCATCCCCAAGGCCGGAATATACAGGTTTAAATCTTCCAGATAATCTTCCATGCTTTCATAGTAGTAATGCGCCTTAGACAGCATCTGTTCATTTGGTGCTTTAATGTCCCGCAGCAGCACGGTAATGCCCTGCGCTGCATAGGCCGAGGTCACACCATTGTCTGAATCTTCAAACATGAAACAGTCACTGGCGGAGAGATTCAGCTTTTGCGCAGCGGTCAGGAAAATTTCCGGATGCGGTTTGCCACGTTGGACTTCATCTCCGCACACCAGTACATCAAAAAATTTATAGACATTGGCATTAATTAAATATTCTTCGGCAATGGCACGGCGACTGGACGTCGCCACTGCCATGCGCAGCCCGGATTTACGCAAGCGCTCCAGCACCTGTAGCAAACCGGTTTTAATCGGCACGCCAAACTGACGCACACTTTCCAGTTCCAGCTCATCGGCACGCTGGCGAATTTCGGTATAGGGAATATCTTCACCATATTCAGCCTGTGCCAGCTGTTTGGCACTCCGCGCACTCAAGCCCAGACAACCCATTAAATAGTCATCGCTGAACTCGACTCCAATCAATTCCCGAGATGCCTGTTTCAAGGTTTGAAACCGTAAACGCTCAGTATCAAACATTGTGCCATCCATATCGAAAATTGCGCCCTGGATCATTTTATTTTTAAATTTAAGCATTTCCCCCCTCATTTGATCATTTTTCAACAGGCCTAGAGCCTAGAGCAATTTTTGAGGGAACAACACCTTAGACAAAGAATGAAATATTTAAGGTTAAAAATTAACCACTTGATTGGAGTAAGATTTAAGATATGTAACTTTGAGTAATTAATAAGTAACATCATGTAAATCAATAAAGCGATTTTGCTGAAATATAAGGATAAGTTTTAAATAATTCGGAGGGTGCTTTTCGGCGAATTAAATAGGCTTCAAAAAATAAAAAGCTGGAAGCATCAGATTGGCGAAGAAACTGAAGCAAGCAAAATTAAGACGAGTAAGAAAAGGATAAAATCAAGCGAGCCAGATCAAAAGAACAAGTGACCTGAGAATCAAGCCACTTGGGGTGGAATTGAATAGGTTCCGGTCACATGCGCCACCGGTTCCTCCTGCCCGACTGAATAAATCCAGACTTCACCCACGGCCAGACTTTTACCCAGTTTCATGAGCCGGCATTCCGCCCGCAGGTTTTTTCCACCAGCGGGTTTGCGTAAAAAATTGATATTCAGGTTGGTGGTGACCGCCAACCCGACAATCCCAATCTGGCCCAGAATGGCTACATATAAAGCCAGATCTGCAGCCGTCATCATGGTCGGACCAGAGATCGTGCCGCCCGGACGTAATTCACTTTCCCCAACCCGATAGGTCAAGCAGGCACCCATTGGCGTGACCGCATCAATCTCGCATTTTTCCAGACTCTGGGGAAATTCTTGTTGTAAAAATTCAATAATTTCAGCACGGTTACTTTTCATTGTGATCAAAAAATCCTCTATCATCACGCTACTATAGAAGATTTTTAGTCTTGACCCAAATTTAAGCAGCAACTGTCTGTAAATATTTGAGCGCCTCGGCAAAGACCAGATCCGGACTTTGGGTGGCATCTAAACGTTTAATCCGTTCTGGTTCTGCCTGCCACAACTCCTGATAACCAGCACGCACCTTTTCAAAAAAGGTGACTTTTTCCTGTTCAAAACGGTCCAGCGCACCACGTTCACGCGCACGGGACATGCCCAGTTCAATCGGTGCATCCAGCCAGAAAGTCAGAGCCGGCATGTGCGAAACAAAATTCTGGTTCAGCAATTGCAACTTTTCCCGGCTTAGGCCACGCCCAGCACACTGATAGGCAAAGCTGGCATCAGTAAAGCGGTCACAGAGTACCGTTTTGCCAGCTGCCAGTGCAGGCAGAATCACCTGCGCCAGATGCTGGGCGCGCGCTGCGTACATCAGCAGTAATTCAGTATCATTACACATCTGCTCGTCATGATTGACTGAAAGCAGCAGACTGCGAATCTGCTCGGCCATCGGGGTGCCACCCGGTTCACGGGTTAGCACTACTTCACTGCCTTGAGCCTGCAAATGTTCATAAATACGACGGATGAGCGTGGTTTTACCTACCCCTTCGGTGCCTTCAAAGCTAATAAACATGCTCACTCCTTGTTCTTCGCACGAATGACCGCCAGATATTCCTGAACTGCGCGGTTATGATCTTGCAGATTGGTACTGAATTTATGTCCGCCATCACCGGTGGCGACAAAATAAAGATTGTCGGAATCATCCGGATGCATTGCTGCTTCAATCGCGCGTTTGCTTGGCAGTGCAATTGGTGTTGGCGGCAAACCATAGATGGTATAGGTATTGTACGGGGTTGGGGTACGTAAATCCTTACGGGTAATATTGCCCTGATATTTGTCGCCCATTCCATAAATGACGGTTGGGTCAGTTTGTAAACGCATGCCTATCTTTAAACGGCGCACAAATACGCCAGAGACCTGACGCAGTTCGCTATCGACATGGGTTTCTTTTTCAATAATCGACGCCATCACCAGCGCTTCATATTTATTCTTGTACGGTAAATCTGCTGCACGGTTGGCCCAGGCTTCATCCAGTGCTTTCATCTGACGCTGATATAAATCGGTCAGAATTTTACGATCCGATTCGCCCTTGGCAAAGAAATAGGTATCTGGCGCAAACAGGCCTTCTGGATGCTCAAACGGAATATTCAGCGCTTTTAATAATTGATCGGTCGGAAGATGGCTGACTTCTTTAGTCACCAGTTCATCCTTTTGCAGACGCTGTACCAACTGTTTAAAGGTGGTGCCTTCAATGACCAGAATCCGGTTCATCTGCGCATTTTCCGCATTGGAGATCATTTCCATGACTTCACGGATGCTCATGCCCTGCTGGATTTCATAAACCCCGGCTTTCATCGAATCATGAATCATGATTTTCTGATACAGCTTCAGAATAATCGGGAAACTGACCTGATCATTTCTTTCCAGACGATCAATAAAACCGGAATAGGTATCGCCATCGCTAATGGCCAGTAATTCTTTCTGGCCTTTTACCGGATAGTCTTTAAACAGGCTGGACCAGAGCATCACCACGACAATGAGGAGTGCGCTCAATAACAGGGTTAAAATGCCTTTAATCGGCAATGGGGAACGAGGCTTGTTTTTCTTTTTCGTTTTAGAGCGGGATGAAGACATATTAATGCATCTGATTCAATTGAAGACGATTAAACAGTTCAATACAGGCTTGAACATCTAAAGGGCGCGCATCGAGCTGGGTCACGATTTTCATCGGACTGAGCGCATTACAGAAAAACAGACTCTGGAACTGCGCGATTTCTTCCATATCGACATAACGCTGGCGACAGGAAATGCCGTGCTGCTGCATGCGGGCCAGAATTTCAGCCCGCATCACGCCGTGGACGCCATTATAGCGAAGTTCCGGTGTAATCCATTCATTGTTTATAAGAATAAAACAATTACTGCTCACCCCTTCAACAACCGAGCCTTGCACATCAGTCACCAAAGCTTCTGGCCAGCCCTGCGCATCGGCTTCTTTTTTCAGTATCACCTGTTCTAAACGGTTCAGGCTTTTAATACCGACCAGCTGCGGCATACTCAGTCCCATCGCTTGTTTCAACACACCACTGGCGATTTTTTCATAGTGGAAATCATCCACTGCTTTAGGATAAAAAAAGACCCAGACATCAGCCTCTTGTGCGGGCAGGCTATAACCGCGCTGTCCATCTCCCCGACTAATGATGATTTTTAAGGTGCCGTTAACCTGCGGATAGCGCTGCTGCAGCTGTTGAATCGACTGCTGGATAAACGCCAGATTGGCATGTAAATACAAACGCTCACAGCCGCGTTGTAGCCGCAGCAGATGTAAGGCCTCCAGTTCAATCTGGCCATTGCGGATGCGCGCGGTGCTAAAGCAGCCATCGCCATAATGAAAGGCACGGTCCAGCACTGAAACGGCCGATATTTCCTCAGCATTCTTAAAACATTGCATACAACAAGTATCCATTTGAGCTGGCTTTAGTGTAAGAATGGAAGATCTATTTATATTTCTTTTTTATTCATATAAAATTCATTTTTTATTATTTTTTTAGGAATAAGACTAGCGCTATTCTTGCCTCATGTTACAAAACAGCGAAAAATTTGAGGTTAGTCATGAGTTTTACAAAATTAAAAATTGGGGTACTGGCCGCATTAATTTCGGCATCCTCCTTTGGTGTTGCTGCAAAAGATTTTCTGAACGTGTCGTATGACCCGACCCGTGAATTATATGATGATGTGAATAAACAGTTTGGCAAATACTGGGAAAGCCAGACCGGACAAAAAATTAATTTTAAACAGTCACATGGCGGTTCAGGCAAACAGGCCCGTGCCGTAATTGATGGCCTGATTGCCGATGTGGTGACGCTGGCTTTGGCTGCCGATATTGATGTAATTGCGGAAAAAGCCAAACTGTTTCCGGCAGACTGGCAAAAGAAATTACCACATAACTCGACGCCTTATACCTCGACCATTGTATTTTTAGTGCGTAAAGGTAATCCGAAAGGGATTCAGGACTGGGGCGATCTGGTCAAGCCGGGTGTGGGCATTATTACCCCGAACCCGAAAACCTCAGGCGGTGCACGCTGGAACTATCTGGCCGCCTGGGCTTGGGCTAAACATCAGCCGGGTGGCAATGATCAAACTGCACAGGAATTTGTCCGTAAAATTTATAAAAACACCAAAGTTCTGGATTCAGGCGCCCGCGGTTCAACCACCACGTTTGCCGAGCGTGGCATTGGTGATGTACTGCTGGCCTGGGAAAATGAAGCGCACTTAGCCATTCGTGAGCAGCCGGGTAAATTTGAAATTATTACCCCAAGCCTATCGGTACTGGCAGAACCGCCGGTGGCCATTGTTGAGAAAAATGCCGAAAAACACGGCAACAAATATTTGGCCCAAGGCTATTTAAACTTCCTGTATTCCCCACTCGGACAGGATTTAGCCGGCAAACATTATTATCGTCCTCGTAGCGAAGCAGCATTAAAGAAATACAGCCAGGTGTTTAAACCATTAAAGCTGGTCACGGTGGATCAGGAATTTGGGGGTTGGGCCAAAGTCCAGTCTGCACATTTTGAAAATGGCGGCATTTTCGACCAGATCGTAAAAGCCAATAGCGCGAAATAATTCAGCTATAGCATCAGCAACTGTAGGGTAAGCAAAGGAGCATCGGCATGATTCATACCGTAATTGTTCCGGGCGTGGGTGGCAGTGAATATGGCCACTGGCAATCCTGGTTACAACGACAACTCATGTCCTGCTCCCGCGTCGAGCAGCAGGACTGGAATGCCCCGGTACTCGAAACTTGGGTAGAACAGTTCCGAAGCACCGTGGCGGCTATTGATGCACCGCTGCAAATTGTGGCGCATAGCTTTGGCTGCCTGACTACCGTAGCCGCTCTGGCGCAATACCCGGCGCTGCAACGCAAGGTCAAGAATCTGGTACTGGTGGCGCCGGCCAACCCGGGCCGTTTTGGTGAAGCCGGTTTTGCCCGTGACAGCCAGCATGACTATCAGGATTATTTTCATCAGCTGCAAGTGCAGGTTCCGGCCAGCATGCTAATCAGTGAAAATGATCCCTGGTTAAATGCCGAACATGCACTGGAACTGGCGCAGTCCTGGCAATTAGAGCCAGTGAGCTTGGGCCATGTCGGGCATATTAATGTCGCCTCTGGTTTTGGTCCTTTTCCTGAACTCTGGAACTACCTGATTTCAGAAAAGGCTATGCAGCATATCAGTATTACTGATGACAGCAAGTATTTATTTAAATTTGCAATTTAACCCTCGCAAATTATGCTTGTGCCGAAATTTATTTATTTTTCGCTGGCTGATTTCAGCCCGCATTCTCTCTTTGAGGAGTAATCATGTCGCAGCGGTCCCGAGTGCTGCCAGGATTTGGTCTTTCTCTAGGCTTTACCCTAGCGTATTTATCATTAATCGTTCTGATTCCTTTGTCTGCCGTATTTTTAAAATCGCTAGACATTGGCTGGGAAGGTTTATGGGAAATTTTAAGTTCTGAACGTATCTTAAAATCTTTGCAGTTAAGTTTTAGTGCTGCGCTGATCGCAGCACTGGTGAACGTCGTTTTTGGTTTATTGCTGGCCTGGTGTCTGGTGCGTTACCGCTTCCCGGGCAAACGCCTGATTGATGCGCTGGTCGATTTACCTTTTGCCTTACCAACCGCCGTGGCCGGTATTGCCCTGACCTCTTTATATGCACCGACCGGCTGGATTGGTCAGTATCTGGAACCTTTAGGCATTCAGGTGGCCTATACCCCAATCGGGATTACCTTGGCCCTGATCTTCATTGGTATTCCATTTGTGGTGCGTACCGTACAACCGGTACTCAGCGATTTGGAAACCGAGCTGGAAGAAGCGGCATCTGCTCTGGGCGCAAATCGTCTGCAGATTGTTACCAAAGTGATTTTCCCGATTTTACTGCCGGCATTAATTACTGGTTTTGCCCTGGCCTTTGCCCGTGGCGTGGGTGAATATGGTTCGGTAATCTTCATTGCCGGGAACCAGCCTTTTGAAACTGAAATTGCCCCGCTGATGATTATCTCCCGTTTAGAAGAATATGATTATGCCGGTGCAACCACTATTGCGGTGGTGATGCTGCTGATTTCATTCGTGATGCTGTTCCTGATTAACTTGTTACAAGCATGGGCCAGCCGTCGTACAGGGAGAACAGCCCGATGAGTTTAAATACCAACAGCAATGCTTTGGCCGACAAGCTGCAATCGCGTGATGCCACCCGTGAACCGACCTGGGTTCGCTACACCTTACTGGCCATTGCCCTGATTTTCTTCCTGAGCTGCCTGATTCTGCCATTAATTCTGGTGTTCGTTGAAGCCTTTAAACAAGGTGTGGGCGTGTATACCCAGGCGCTTGTACATCCAGATACCTTATCTGCAGTCAAACTGACCTTACTCACCGCGGCTATTGCCGTTCCACTCAATGTGGTGTTTGGGGTAGCCGCAGCCTGGTCAGTGGCCAAGTTTAACTTCCCGGGTAAATCGATTCTGACCACCATCATTGATTTGCCGTTCTCGGTCTCTCCGGTGATTGCCGGGATGATGCTGGTACTGATTTTTGGTACTCAGGGCTGGATGGGCAACTGGTTAATGGACAACGACATCAAGATTTTGTATGCCGTGCCAGCGATTGTCATTGCCACCATCTTTATTACCGTACCGTTTGTGGCACGTGAACTGATTCCACTCATGGAAGCGCAAGGCACCGAAGAAGAAGAAGCGGCCATTGTACTGGGTGCATCTGGCTGGCAGACCTTCTGGAAAGTCACCTTGCCGAATATTAAATGGGGCCTGATTTACGGTGTCATTCTGTGTAATGCCCGGGCGATGGGTGAATTTGGTGCGGTCTCAGTCGTGTCTGGACACATTCGCGGTGAAACCAATACTTTGCCCTTACACGTTGAGATTCTCTATAACGAATATACCTTCAGTGCTGCGTTTGCGGTGTCATCCCTGCTGGCCCTGCTGGCGATTGTGACCTTGATCCTGAAAACCTGGGTCGAAATCCGTCAGGAAAAGCAGGACAAACGTAATGAAGATTCAACAGTTTCTTAAGGAATGACCTCATGAGTATTCAAGTTAAAAATATTGAAAAACACTTTGGTGCATTCCATGCACTGAACAATATCTCCCTCGATTTTCCAGATGGCCAGCTGGTGGCTCTCCTAGGTCCATCGGGCTGTGGTAAAACCACCCTGCTGCGGATTATTGCCGGTTTGGAATCTGCCGATGGCGGTCAGGTGATTCTGGAAGGTCAGGATGCCACCGATGTTCACGTGCGTGAACGTCAGGTCGGTTTCGTCTTCCAGCATTATGCGCTGTTCCGTCACATGACTGTTTTTGACAACATTGCCTTTGGTTTACGTGTGCGTCCGCGTGCCACCCGTCCATCGGAAGCTGAAATAAAAAAACGCGTGACCCGTTTGCTTGATCTGGTGCAACTCGGCTTTCTGGCCGACCGTTATCCGGCACAATTGTCTGGCGGTCAGCGTCAGCGTATTGCCCTGGCGCGTGCCTTAGCCGTTGAACCACGTGTTTTGCTGTTGGATGAACCGTTTGGTGCGCTGGATGCCAAAGTGCGTAAAGAACTGCGCCGCTGGTTACGTACCTTGCATGATGAATTGCACATCACCTCTATTTTTGTTACCCATGATCAGGAAGAAGCCTTAGAAGTGGCGGACCAGATCGTGGTGATGAACAAAGGCAACATCGAGCAGATTGGTTCACCACGCGAAGTCTACGAAAAACCGGCGACGCCGTTTGTGTTTGACTTCCTGGGTCAGGCCAACCGTTTTGAAGGTCAGAACAGCAATGGCCTGATTCAGCTGGGTGAAGACCGTATTCAGCTGGCCAGCGCACAACAGGGGCCTCAGGGCGAGATCATTGCCTTTGCCCGCCCGGATGAGCTGACCATTCATGCCCAGCCACAGGACAATGCCATTCAGGCCACCTTCTTACGTGAAGTCTGGATTGCCGGTAAAGTGCTGGCAGAACTGAACGACCGTCAAGGGAACTTAATTGAAATTTCCCTCACCCCAGAAGAAGCACGCTTGCATCAGTTCCGTCCAAACCAGACCGTCTGGCTGACAGCAAGTCAATTACATTTATTTGAAAATCAAGTCGCTTAACCGCGCACCGATGGGGCATTTCAAGCCCCATCCTTTTTTGAGGGAAAAAAGGACATGAACTTCCAACAGCTCAGAATTATTCGAGAAACTGTGCGCCAGAACTTCAATTTAACCGAAGCCTCTGCGGCGCTGTACACCTCCCAGTCCGGGGTGAGCAAGCATATTAAAGACCTGGAAGATGAACTGGGTGTGCAACTGTTTATCCGTAAAGGCAAACGCCTGCTCGGTTTGACTGAACCTGGTCAGGCCCTACTCGGTATTGTTGAGCGCATGTTGGTGGATGCCGATAATATTAAACGTCTGGCCGATGATTTTAATAAAGTGGATGAAGGCACCCTAACCATTGCCACCACCCACACTCAGGCACGTTATGTACTCCCGCCGATTGTGAACCAGTTTAAAAAAGAATTTCCCAAGGTGCATCTGATTCTGCAACAGGCCAGTCCGGTTGAAATTACCGAGATGCTGCTACAAGGCGAAGCCGATATTGGTATTGCAACAGAATCCTTAACCACAGAAAGCAATCTGGCCAGTGTGCCTTACTATACTTGGCAGCACAGTATTATTACCCCGCAAAACCATCCGCTGGCCCATAAAGCCGAGATCAGCATTCAGGATTTGGCGGAATATCCGATTATTACCTATCATGGTGGTTTTACTGGCCGTTCTAAAATTGACAAAGCTTTTGAAGATGCCGGTATTGATGTTGATATCGTGATGTCTGCCCTAGATGCCGATGTCATTAAAACCTATGTCGAATTAGGCATGGGCGTCGGTGTAGTCAACAATGTAGCCTATGACCAGGAACGTGATTATCGTTTAAAGCAGATAGAAACCGATATTTTTGGCCTGAATACCACCTGGCTGGCGGTGCGTAAAGGACATTTACTACGTGGTTATGGCTATGAGTTTATTTCCCTGTGCTCACCTGAAGCCGACATTAAAGCCCTGAAAAAAGTCGCGTATCCGGAAGACTAACCCCAACAAAAAATGGAAATGGAGAGGATGGCATCAGCATCCTCTTTTTTTATATCTCTCAAGTTGATCCACTAATCAGACTAGTCCAATCCACACTTCTTAAATTTTATGCTAACGCTCATTTTGCACTACATTACAGCACCCCTAAAAAATGGGATAAAGATCACTTAAAATTGTTTATTTTTTCATCAAATTCAGTTTTAATAGCTAGATAATTTTTTAATATCAATACTTTATAAATTTATAATTTAACCAAAAATTAAAGGACGGCCAATGAAGGTCTATTTTTTCTGGGTGTCGATGAGCCTGCTTTTACCGGTTCAAGCTGTTTCTGCAGCAGCGCTGGAGCAGTCCGGACAATCCATGCATATTTTTTTCCAGCCCGATCATTATGCCGAAATCTCCCTGGTGCATTTAGAGGCCGATGTTGCAGGACAAGTCGAAAATCAGGCTGCACTGGCCGAGTTAGGAATTTATGACTATTCCACCGGCAACCTGGCACCCGATCAGCATTTTGTGCTCGGTGGTTTTAAACTGCAGCTGAATCCAGAGTTTTCCTTTGCCCTGCTTTATGATCAGCCCTTTGGTGTTAAGGTCAACTATAACTACAACCCGGATTTTTATGGTCAACCATTAGACGTCGAAGCTGCCGACATTCGCTTTAAAACAGAAAATATTAGCGCGCTTGTCGGGTATCATCCGGATACGCACTGGACTTTTTATGCAGGACTCAGTCATCAGTCTTTTCAGGGGAATCTAGAGCTTTGGGGACAAAATTATTATATTTTTCATGGCTATCAGGCCCATTTTCCTAAAGATGATGCCTGGGGTTGGCTGGCCGGGGTACGCTACCAGATTCCTGAATATGCCATGAGTGCGGCGTTCACTTATCGTTCGGCCATTCATCATCAGCTAGCGGTACAGGAACAGTCTCCACAAGGCCAATTGCAGATTGTGGCGGACCAGAATACCGCGGTTCGCACACCCGAATCACTGAATCTGGATTTACACACCGGCATCAGTGCCAATAACCTGCTCTATGCAGGTATACGCTGGGTTAACTGGAAAGATTTTTATATACAACCGACTCAATTTGGCGCCGTGATTGATGCTTACGCAACATTCGTTCCTGAAATTAAAGACTTTAAATTAATTCATTATCAGAAAGATCAATGGTCGGCCAAACTGGGCGGGTTACATCGCTGGAATGCACGCTGGATCAGTCAGTTAGAACTGGGCTGGGACTCCGGGATTGGTAATCCGGCCTCGACCCTAAATCCGGCAGATGGGCACTATAGCCTCGGCGCAGGCCAGCTCTTTTATTTTCAACCTGACAGTTTTATTGCTGCAGGGGTCTATTATTTAAAGTTTAAACAACCACATATTCAACCCAGTGATTTTGCCGGTACTCAAATTTCCAGTCTAGCCTCGCTCAATCGGGACAATCATGCCTGGGTATATGGACTAAGATTTGGCCATCATTTCTAAAGGCATAAAAAAAACGAGCCGAAGCTCGTTTTTTGGTTTAGCTCAAGCTAATAGATATTACCAATGATAACTTACACCTAGTTTCGCAACTGGCATCCATTCGTATTTGTCATCATTACGGATTTTTTGTGCTTCGGCACGTACAGATTCTGCAATTGGTTCTCCACCAACAAGGTTACCATACTCCTCTAACTCAACTGTCGGATTTCCAGTGTAGTAAGCACCAACTTCACCAAATACGCCCCAATTATTGTTAATCTTTGGAGCAAAACCTAAACCTAGATATGGCGCAATGTCATTTTCATAAGCGAGTTTGCCCTTTACACCACCCTCACCAATATAAGCAACATCATTTACATGAATAGTTCCTTGAGCATTTTTATTTCGCTTATCTAAGCCGTATTCATTGTCAATATAACCAACACCAGCAGCTACATAAACACCTTGTGCCCACTTACTTGGACTTGCACCCCAAGGACGGATCTCAGCATTTAAATAGGTCAAGTTATTGTCCATATCCATATCGTACTTAGTACCATTAATAGATAAGTCATCCGACCAAGAAATGTCACCACCGTTGTAACCCAGCGCTAAACCCACATATGGGTTAGCTGTCCACAATAAAGCGCCGCCATAACCTGTTGTACCGACTTCAGCACGGACACCTGTTGGAATGAGTTGGTTACGATCAAAGGCATAACTATCATGTATTACTGCTGTATCTGCCATTGCTGAACCTGCTGCTGTAGCAAGCACTGAAATGGCTAAAATTTTATGTAAAGATTTCATCGTAATATGCTCCTCAAAATAAAAACTTATTTTTCATGTTTCGTACTATTGTTGATAAGCTTAAATATAAAGAAGTTCCCGCACAGTTTTTATGCACATTTTGCTCATTTTTTGTTATTTTTTGATACAAATCTATGTTTCTTTTTGAAAGATAACTCTTTTTTGAGGTGAAAGTTTAAGCAGATGTTTCTTCTATTGAGCGAAAACATTTTTCTTTATTATTAATTTCGATCTTAGCGCCAATTTTCATCTAACCCGTGTTCAATTTAGTGTAAAATCTTGAAAATTTTTTTGGAAGGAAGATCATGTCTCAGCTTTCAACGATTATTGAACAAGCGTTTGAAGATCGTGCTAATTTCACCGCGGCAGACTGCCCGGCTGAAATCCGTCAGGCAGTAGAGGAAGCTATTGCTGGCTTAGATAACGGTACACTGCGTGTAGCGGAAAAAATTGACGGTGAATGGGTTGTACACCAATGGTTGAAAAAAGCCGTTTTGTTATCTTTTAAACTAAACGACAATAAACCAATTGAGTCATGTGATCTTCGTTTCTATGACAAAGTCGATACCAAATTCAAAGGCTGGACTGAAGAACAGTTTAAAGCGGCTGGCGTACGTGTAGTACCCCCTGCAGTTGCACGTAAAGGTTCGTTCCAGGCGAAAAATGTGGTGCTGATGCCATCTTATGTCAACATTGGTGCATATGTAGATGAAGGCACTATGGTAGACACTTGGGCCACTGTCGGTTCATGTGCACAAATTGGTAAAAATGTACACTTGTCTGGTGGTGTCGGTATTGGTGGTGTACTTGAGCCACTACAAGCCAATCCAACCATTATTGAAGATAACTGCTTCATCGGCGCACGTTCTGAAATCGTGGAAGGCGTGATTGTTGAAGAAGGTTCTGTGATTTCAATGGGCGTTTACATTGGTCAATCTACCAAGATTTATGACCGTGAAACTGGCGAAATCCACTACGGCCGTGTTCCTGCCGGTTCTGTAGTTGTTTCTGGTAGCCTGCCATCTAAATGTGGCACATACAACTTATATGCTGCCATTATCGTGAAAAAAGTTGACGCGCAAACACGTGCGAAAACCAGCCTGAACGATTTATTACGCGAAGACTAATTTTTCTTTAGTTTAAGCGGAGCTATCGCTCCTCATCTCTACGGTTAGCAATGATCGTAGAGATTTTTGTTTTTCTACCCGGTGGTTAATTTGTTATGAGTACGCTTCGATCTTCCGCTATTCCTGTTTCTGATCCGTCTGCGGGTTTACGCATTACGGAGATCTTCTATTCATTACAAGGCGAAGCCAATACCTCAGGGCTGCCAACTGTATTTATCCGTTTAACCGGTTGTCCGCTGCGCTGTACTTATTGCGATACTACCTATTCTTTTGAAGGTGGCGAGCGTCAGTCGCTTGAAGCAATTATTCAGACCACGCTGGACTTTAACACACCGTATGTCTGCGTGACGGGCGGTGAACCGCTGGCACAGCCGAATGCCCTGCCTCTAATGCAGCGATTAGCAGATTTAGGCTGTGAAGTGTCTCTGGAAACCAGCGGTGCTTTAGATGTATCTAAGGTAGACCCGCGTGTTTCCAAAGTTTTAGATTTAAAAACCCCAACCTCTGGGGAAGTTGCACGAAATTTGCTTTCGAATCTGGACTATTTGACTGCGCACGATCAAATCAAGTTTGTGATTTGTAACCGTGAAGATTATGAATGGTCAAAGCAGCAAGTAGAGTTATATCAACTGCATAAAAAAGTCAGTACCGTCTGGTTTTCCCCTGCCTTTGAAGTTGAAAATGGTGCCGCACGCATGCCACAACTGGCCCGTGATTTGGCCCAATGGATTTTAGAAGACCATCTCCCTGTTCGTTTTCAGCTACAGTTACACAAACTGCTGTGGAATGACGAAACTGGTCGTTAATCAGGCTGCTGTATAATTGCTCTGTTTGCAAAATTAAGCTGCGAAACGCAAGGCTTTATACACAGCTCAAATTGCTTTTTATTATTTTGGAGATTCTGATGCGCCCTCGTGCCATTGTATTGTTATCTGGTGGTTTAGACTCAACAACCTGTTTAGCGTGGGCGCAAGCGCGTTATGAATGTATCGCCCTGAGTTTTCGTTATGGCCAGCGTTCAACCACTGAACTGGACGCTGCCAAAGCCTTAACCCAGCGTGCAGGTGTAGAACATCGTGTCATTAATATTGATTTAGGTAACTTAGGTGGCTCTGCCCTGACCGATCATAATATTGAGGTACCCGAGCAGGAACAGGATGGTATTCCGGTGACTTATGTGCCAGCACGTAACACCATCTTCCTGTCTTATGCACTGGCAGCAGCGGAAGTATTTGATGCAGAAGCCATTGTTATTGGTATTAACGCGGTGGATTATTCGGGTTATCCGGACTGTCGTCCTGAGTTTATTGAGGCTTTTGCCAATATGGCGCGTCTGGCCACCAAAGTGGGCGTAGAAGGAAAACCACTCAAATTTGAAACACCTTTGTTACATTTATCCAAAGCAAATATCATTCGCTTAGGTCTTGATCATGGCGTAGACTATAGTCAAACGGTGTCTTGCTACCAGGCAGATGACCAAGGACGTGCTTGTGGAAAATGCGATAGCTGTCGTTTACGTAAACAGGGTTTCCTAGACGCAGGTGTGGCTGATCCGACACGTTATATACCGTAATGACAAGGTAGAATCTATGAAGAATTTAAAATCAAACATTATCCTTTCTGCGATTGTGTCTACTGTAGCCGTATTTGCAACATCTGCTCAGGCCAACACAGACAAATTGCAACAGGCATATAAAAGCACCAATGTAAAATCGGCGCTGATTAATGTTTGTAAAGAAGAAACTGCAAAAGGTAAAAAGTTAAGCGCTGCTGAAGTCAGCAAATACTGTACCTGTGCAGTTGAAGCCGATGGCAAGCTGACCAATGCACAAAAATGGGAAATCCAAAGTACCATTAACCAGAAGAAAAGCCCAAGTACCCTTGCTTTTGTCCAAAAACAAAACAAAGACTTACAGGCATGTTTTGGTCCTCAGTTAACCGGTAAATTAAAAACCTTAACTGAAGAAGCCATGAAAGCCGCGCAAGCGCAGCAAAAGAAATAATCATATAGTTCCTCCAGAGGCCTGCATCCATTGCAGGCTTTTTTTTACCCAGTTTGCTGCGTTCATTTTTCTCTACCGGTAATTTGTGAGAAAACGCAGGAAATTCGGTATGATAGAGGCAATTTAAAAACTGACACAATCTAAAAGGACGATATCATGAGCGACTTGAACTTACCGAATCAGACTTTTCCGACCACCACGGCGGAAATCAATCTGGCTGAACTACAGGCGGAATGGTTAATTGTGTATTTTTATCCAAAGGATTCCACTCCAGGCTGTACCACGCAGGCAGTAGATTTTTCTGGCCTGAAAGATCAGTTTGAGGCATTGGGTGCGACCATTCTTGGCGTGTCGCGTGATTCGGTGAAAGCACATCAGAACTTTACTGCCAAACAGAACCTGACGATTGATCTGATCAGTGATAAGGAAGAAGTGCTGTGCCAGCATTTTGATGTGATTAAAGAAAAAAATATGTATGGCAAAAAAGTCATGGGAATTGAGCGCTCTACCTTTATTTTCCATAACGGCCAGCTGGTCAAGGAATACCGTAAAGTCAAGGCTGCAGGACATGCCGAGCAGGTACTGGAAGATTTAAAAACCTTACAAGCCAACAGTTAAACAATTGCTGGATCGGAAAAAAGCCTGAGGTAAGCTCGGGCTTGTGATCAGGATAATGTCAGTAAAGACCAGGCAATACTCCACATCATCAAGGCAATGATGCAATCTAAAATTTGCCAGGCGCTCGGGTTTTGAAACAGCGGCAATAACCACTTTGCGCCATAGCCCAAAGCAAAAAAGAACAGCCACGATGCCGTAATTGCACCCCACATAAAATCGAGTTGCCCGGCACCGAATTGGCTTGAAATAGAACCCAACAGCAACACGGTATCTAAATAGACATGCGGATTGAGCCAGGTCAATGCCAAGCACAGCAACAATAAGGCTTTTAATGTCGGTGGCGCAGTATCTGCAAGCTGCATCGACTTTTGTCCACACCAAGCCTGATAAACGTGCTGAAGTCCATATAAAAATAAAAATGCGACGCCCAAATATTTAATCACAGTAAGCACTTGAGGATGTTGCTGCACGACATCCCCCAAACCGAATACGCCGGCCATAATTAAAATGGAATCAGATACGGCACAGCACACACAAATCCAAAAGATATGCTGCCCTTTTAATCCCTGTTTCAAGATAAAGGCATTTTGTGCACCAATCGCTGCTATCAATCCCAAACCAACCGCCATTCCCTGTACATAGGCCAACATCTTTTTTACTCCACCTGAAATGCAGCCATTATCTATTTTTTTATTTTTAAATAAGTAAAATTAAGGAAAAATAGGGATAGCTTAATTTTTCTCAATGAATATGTTGAACAGTAAACAATGTGAAGCTTTTCTGGCAGTAGCAGAAACCGGAAGTTTTGAGCTGGCCGCTGAGCGTTTATATGTAACTGCCTCAGCAATTACGCTGCGGGTGGGCTTTGTTGCACAAAGATTTGAAATGCAAAGCGCCCCTAATTGAGCCAAATTTAAGGCGTAACTTGGGTAAGTGGGCGACCTAATTCCGTAAATCTGTTAAGGACTGCTACACGTGCATGGATCTC
>NZ_VPBF01000016.1:0-63134 GCF_013418865.1 Acinetobacter sp. YH12117 | reverse complement strand
AGCTGATGGGTTGATTGCGAAACAAGGCAAGCCCAAGAACAAGCCAAACCACGTGCTCAGCAGGTAATTTTCTCCTTCTGATCGATGCCTTACCTGTTTGATGCAGGCTTGTTTCAATCCAATTTAAATCAATAAGTTCACAAAAATGGTTGAGTGATGGGAGAGCATGTTCAAGAGTGGATTCTAAATGTTCAGATAAAGACATAAAAAAATGAGCGTATTTACATACACTCATTTTTACTACATTTTACTAAAATTTGCTTAACTGACTGGCATTACTCAATTGAGGGCTTTTTTTAGAATCAGATCGTAACCGGATTATGCCTGTTTGGCTTTTAGCTGATCGAGTTTTTTCAGAACTTCGGCCACGGCCACCATCGCAAAACTGGAAGTAACCACTACCGCCGAACCATAGCCACCACAGCGCAGCCCGGCACTGGCACAGACATCAGCACTGGAAAACGGATTATCAATTGAATAGACACAGGTAATCCCGAACTTCTCTTTCGGCTTTTTACAGATGCCTTTGCTACGCAACTGGGCACGTAGTTTGGCCAGCATCGGGTCCTGTTCGGTTTTAGATAAATCGGCCACACGAATTTTCAGCGGATCGAGTTTACCGCCGGCACCGCCGGACACAATCAGCGGCACTTTATTAAAGCGGCAATACAGCATCAGCGCCAGCTTGGCTTTGACATCATCAATACAGTCCAGCACCACATCGGGCGTATGCGCCAGCAGGTCTTTGACATTGTCCGGGGTCAGGTAATCATCAATCAGGTTGATCTTGATGCGTGGATTAATAGCACGGCAACGCTCGGCCATAATTTCAATTTTTTCATGGCCCAAAGTGCTGCTCATGGCCGGTAATTGCCGGTTGATGTTGGAAGCGGCCACCACATCCATATCCACCAGGGTCAGCTCACCAATACCAGTTCGTGCCAAGGCTTCAACCGCCCAGGAACCGACCCCGCCGATACCAATCACCATGACATGACTGTTGGCATAATACTGAAAGCTGTCCTCACCATAAATTTTGGCAACACCGGCAAAACGGCGGTCATATTCATCATCTTGGAGCAGTTCAGTCATTGCACAATCAAATCTTATACAGGAGGGCTTATTTTAACGGTTTTTTCACATGGCGTGTGAGATTGGAGGATTTTTGCACGGCGCAACAGCAGCGAGAGATTTAAATTTTAGGCCAGATGTAAAGCCTGTAACGAATTCTGCCAGATCATCTCAGCCAGTGCTGTCTGCTCCATCTGCAGGCTTTGCGCCAGCCCTTCAAGTACATAAGGCAAATTGGCCGGCGTATTGCGGGTGCGCTGCTCGGTCGAGGACTGGCAGCACAGCGGTGTCATATCCGGACAATCGGTTTCAAGCACCAGATGTTCTGGGCCTAATTCCTGCACCACCCGATGCAGTTTCTTGGCATTCGGATTGGTAATTTGTCCGGTCACGCCAATTTTAAAACCCAGTTTGATAAAGGCTTTGGCTTCTTCAACACCGCCACTAAAGGCATGGGCAATTCCGCCATAGCTAAAATTCTGCTGTTTTAGCAGCGCCAGCACATCGGCATGGGATTTACGAATATGTAGCAATACCGGACGCTGAAACTGGTGTGCCAGCTCCAGCTGGGCGGTAAAATACTTTTGCTGTTTCTGATACAGCTCGGGCTGTTTATGCTGCTTTAAAAAGGTATCCAGGCCAATTTCACCAACCGCAACGCAGTCCTGTTCACGCAATAACTGTTCTAAATCCAGCAGATGTTGCGGCTGATGCTGCTCGATATAAAACGGATGTAATCCCGGTGCCAGATGGCTTCGCGGCGCTTGGCTTAACCGGTTCAACCATTGATGAGTATCCAGCAACTGCTGAAAACGCGACTGCACAAAGCCAATTAGAATCAGCTGTTCGACACCCGCCTGCTTCGCCTGATAGGCCAGTTGCTCCCGATCGGCATCAAAATCCGCCACATCAAAGTGGGTATGGGTATCAAACAGTGCCAATGCCATTAGATGGTTTTCGCGTCAGTGCTGGACGCAGCTGCTGTAGTGGCTTCGCTGGCTGGCGCTTCAGGTGCCGGCAAATACGGTTTTTTCAATACCTGCTGTAGCTCTGCATAAGGAATCATCAGCCGTGGCAAACCGACCACATACGGTCCAATTTCATATTCGGCATATTGCAGAATCAGGCCTTGCTGCCCCAGATAGAAATTATCCGACAGCTTGAATTTCCAGGCCTGCTCATATTCGGCAACATTATTGGCCAGTTTGCTGTCTACCACCCATTGTTTAAAGGCGTCATAGGCGGCAGCTTCCAATGCAGCTCGTTGCTGCGGCTGCAAGATGTCAACCAGTTTGACCTGCTTTTTCTGCTCCAGGTCAAAATTAAAATAGGTTTGTGCAGTAGCGCCATGTGCACCGCCCAGATAGCTGCTGCTATTTACCACCACGGTGGCCAGTGGCCCTTCCGAATTTAAAATTTTTGGTTTAATCATCAGGCTAATCTGATGATTGGCACTCAGCGCCTTGATTTCCTGATCCAGACTTAAGAAGGCCGCAATAAAGGGCTGCACCTGCTGTTCCAGTTTCTGTTTTGGCGTTGGAATTTGCGTCAGTGCCTGTGCCGAGGAAGCTGGCTCTGCCGCAGAGGCTGGTGCTTCAACATTCAGAGGTTTATCTGCCGGAGCAATTTCTAGGGTCTGGTTCAGTTCTTTAAGAATGTACTGATCAATCTGCTCATCAACAAAAGGCTGGTTACTCTGCAAACGCTCAACAGAAAGCTCCGGGCAGTTCTTGCCTTCACATTCCGGCAAGTTCAGCTGCAGCTTTTCCGGCTCACCAATCAGTTTTAGCGCCTGCTGTTCAACTTCTGGGGCCTGCGCCTGCTGTTCCTGTTTCGGTTCATTATTTTTGGGCTGACATGCGGTCAATGCCATGGACACAGCCAAGACACTCATCACCCATGCTGTTTTTTGCTTTAACATTGAATAACCTTTATTGCCTTTTGTGCATCTCAGATTCAAAGCGGATGTTCTGATTATTAAAACATGCGCGAATAAATTTCAGCTTTTACAACTTGTTGAGTTTGTGCTTTCGTTAAGTAAATATCAAGCTGTGTTCCATCTTTCACAATTTCATGGGTGCGATAATGCAGCCCCATACCTTCATGATCAAAGAACCAGTCGGCCTGTCCCCAATATAAGGTTTTCGGTGCGGTATTTTGCACCTCTGTACTCTGTTCTTTCAGCCATTGCTGATAGGCCTGCTGCACGATTGCATGCATCGCGGTTTGCTGCTCGGGCTGAATAATATCCAGTGCGGTTAAAGCCTGCTGCTGTTGACGATCAGCCACGAAAAAATAATAACGCTCTTTAACTTTTACCGTTTCCTGATGACTATCCACCCCTATCTGCAATAACACATACTGGTTACGCTGATAGGCCAGCCGGGTATACAGCGCCAGTTCATAGGCCGGATTTTTGGCAAACTCGGCCTGCCAGGCATCAGATTTTTTCACATAGGCATTCACTGCCTGCTGCAGGCTCATGTCCTGTTTCAGCCCGATCTGGTCCTGAATCACCTTGGCCTGACTTTTGGCAATCCACTGGTTCAGCCATGGATCCTGCGTCTGAATGGTTTGAATATCCAGATCAATACAGTTTTTCTTTTCACAAAATGGCAAAGCAATCTCTGCCGGCTGCTGCTTAATCTGCAGGAATGGCAGCACCTCAGCCTTTTCCTGCTGGAAGATATTTTTTTCAGGACGTGCATCTTCAGCCGATTCGTTTTTCTGGGAAGATGAGTCGCAGCCACCCAAAGACAGTGCCAGCACGGCACAAGCAATAAAACTGATTTTTGTTTGCATTGTTGATCTCTCTTCCTGAAATTTTCCTCATCCTAGAAAAACAGCTTCACGAAGAAGCTGTTTTAACGGCGATAACCCTTTAGTGTTCGCGGGTGTTACGGAACACGATGTCCGGATAACGCTCCTGCATCAACTGCAAGTTGACGCGGCTTGGCGCCAGATAGGTCAGATGACCGCCACCATCAACCGATAACTGGTCATGGGCTTTTTTCTTGAACTCGTTGAATTTCTTCTCATCTTCACAAGACACCCAGCGTACCGTATTGATGCTGACCGGCTCATAAATACAATCGACCTTGTATTCTTCTTTCAGACGATAGGCCACTACTTCAAACTGCAGCACACCGACCGCACCCACGATCAGGTCATTGCTGTTTTGCGGCATAAATACCTGGGTCGCCCCTTCTTCCGACAGCTCTTTTAAGCCTTTTTGCAGCTGCTTCGATTTTAGCGGATCTTTTAAACGTACACGGCGGAACATTTCCGGTGCGAAGTGCGGAATACCGGTAAACTGCAGGTTTTCACCTGAGGTGAAGGTATCACCAATCTGGATGGTACCGTGGTTGTGCAGACCAATAATATCGCCCGGCCATGCTTCTTCCAGGTGCTGACGGTCACCAGCCAGGAAGGTTAAAGCATCGGAAATACGCACGTCTTTACCAATACGCACATGCTTCATCTTCAGGCCTTTTTCATATTTGCCTGAGCAGATCCGCATAAAGGCAATCCGGTCACGGTGTTTCGGGTCCATATTGGCTTGGATTTTAAAGACAAAGCCCGTGAAACCTTCTTCAGTCGCTTCGACCACACGGTCCTGAGTCGGATGCGCTTTTGGTGGTGGTGCATAGTCGCTAAAAGCATTCAGGACATGGTCAACCCCGAAGTTACCCAGTGCAGTTCCAAACAGTACCGGGGTTTGACGACCCGCCAGGAACTCTGCACGATCCAGCGGTTCATTGGCCATTTGCACCAGTTCTAAAGATTCTTCAAATGCCGCCCAGGCCAGTTCACCGACTTTTTCACGCAGGTCAGCATGGTCATAGCCATCACGCACTTCAATTTCAGGAATGGTTGAACCAAAACCGGCTTTATACACGTAAAATTTTTCTTCCAGCAGGTTAAACACGCCAGCAAAATCACGCCCGGTGCCCAGCGGCCAGGTAATCGGTACACATTTAATTTTCAGGACGTTTTCAATTTCATCCAGCAGCTCTAAAGGCTCACGGATTTCACGGTCCATTTTGTTGACGAAAGAGATAATTGGCGTGTCACGCATACGACACACCTCCATCAGTTTGATGGTCCGGTCTTCGACACCTTTGGCCCCGTCAATCACCATAAGTGCCGAGTCTACCGCGGTTAAGGTCCGGTAGGTATCTTCCGAGAAGTCTTCGTGCCCCGGGGTATCGAGCAGGTTGATCATCTTGTCTTTATACGGGAACTGCATGACCGAGGTGGTAATCGAAATCCCACGCTCTTTTTCCATTTCCATCCAGTCCGAGGTCGCCGCCCGATCCGATTTACGACTTTTCACCATCCCCGCCACCTGAATCGCCTGCCCCCATAACAGCAGTTTTTCTGTCATGGTGGTTTTACCGGCATCGGGGTGGGAAATAATCGCAAAGGTCCTGCGCGCCGCGACTTCTTTCGCGAGTTGATCTTTAAACATAAGGGAAATCTTCAATATATACACAGTTTGCGACACACATTTTCATGTAAATCCAAGCCGTGAAGGGATAACTTAAAATTGGCGCAATTGTAGCAGATTTCAGCCAACAATCATTAGAGCACTTGGGCCGGAATCGGTTTAAATTTTAAGTGGAAAATAAAAGTATCTGGAGATCGCGACTTTGCGATAAAAACAAACAATCCCCGCATCTGTTTCACTTTAAAATACTTAGCCTTTTCACCGCAGAACAGAACTCACCATATTTCTTTATCATTTGGAAAAATCAGGAAAAATCAGCATCCTCTCTGCGGATATTTTTGATTTAAATATCTCATTAAAGCCAATTAAATAATAATTACCATCAATAGAGAGTGATATTCAATATCATTTACGGCAGGCTATTTATTCCCCACACTGCATGCACTTTTTTTCAGGGTCCATCCAGAGCGTGTTATGAAATCTTCTCTTTTTTTGCTGTCTTCAATCGGCTTGATGACAGCGCAAGCCTATGCCAACGAAACAGCCAGTGCTGTGACTTTACCCACACTCAACTCTTCGGCACAGGCAAGCCTTAGCCTGAAAACACAAGTAGAGCAAGCCTCCACCACCAGCAAAGGTATGGCACAACTGAAAGATATTCCTCAAATTGTGAATGTGGTTCCGCAACAAGTCTTAAAAGAACAGAATGTGACCTCCCTGCAAGGCGCATTGCAGAATGTGACCGGTTTAAGTTTTAGTGTCGGAGATGGCCAGCGTGATCAGGTCATGATTCGCGGCTTTTCAGCCATTTCCGATCAGTATGTCGATGGGGTACGCGATGACGCGCTGTATTATCGTGATCTGTCGAATGTAGAACGGGTGGAAGTGCTAAAAGGGCCCGGGTCGGTGTTATATGGCCGAGGTTCAGCAGGCGGCCTGATCAACCGGATCAATAAAAAGCCTCTGGATGAAGCACTGCATGAAATCAGCCTGATCGGCAGCAGCCTGGGGCAAAAACGTGCCAAACTTGATTTTGCCGATGCTCTCAATGACCAGCTCAAAGTCCGCCTGACCGGTGCGGTCGAACACTCAGATGGCTATCACAATCAGAGTTTCGTCAATCGGGAAACTGTAGCACCGTCTGTACAATGGGATATTTCAGATCGAACCACTCTGCTCTTGCAAGCCGATTATCTGCACGATGACCGTTTGGCCGACCAAGGCTTTCCCATGGACCCGCTGACCGGTACGTACCAATCCAAAAATATTCTATGGTGCCTCCAACGCAAAGGATGTAGGCAATGTCGATACTGAAGTATCCAGCCAAACGATTACGCTAGAACATCAGTTCAATGATCAGCTGAAATATCGCGATGTCGCCCGGCATTAGAATTATACCTTAGACCGGGAATACGGCAACGCCAGTCCAGCAGCAGATCAGATCACGCTCAGCCAGATTAAACGCATGCGCGATGAAGATGGCATCTTCTTGCAGAATGAATTATCTGGCGTCTTTCATACTGGTCAAATCAAACACGATACCTTAATCGGCACTGAATACAGCCAGCAGCATAAAGATGAGATATTCTGGTTAGGGTCAAAAGCCACGGCCGATTTGTATGATCCGGTCTTGCCGCACTGGTCACCGGTCGATACCTCTGTCACTCCAAGAGTCAATACCGCCAGCAAATTTGAAAATTATGCTGTCTATGTACAAGACCTGATCAGCCTGAATGAACAGCTCAAGGTTTTGGCCGGGGTACGTTATGATCATCTTTCCCAATACAGGCATGATCAGAAAAATAACAGCAGCATCCAGCGCGATGACCAGACCCTCTCCCCTCGCCTGGGCGTGGTCTATCAACCGACCAAAAATTTATCCTTATATGCCGCCTATAATCAGTCGTTTCAGCCACTTGCAGATTCATTCGTGTTTTATAGCAACAGTGCCGACCTGAAACCGACCAAAACCAGAAACCTGGAAGTCGGGACCAAATGGGACATCAATGATCGGCTGAATATGACCCTGGCCGTATTTGAAATGACGCAGAGCAATATCCAAAATAAAATTCCGGACAGTAATCCGCCGCTGGCGATGCTGGCTGGGGAACAAAGCACGCAAGGCGTTGAAGTGTCCTTGACCGGTCAGCTCAGCGATCAATTATCCCTGTTGGCGGGTTATGCCTATATGGATGGAAAAATTGAAAAATCGACCATCGGTCTGGCCGGTAAACAGGCCGCATTAACGCCCAAAAACAGCGCCAATCTCTGGTTAAAGTATCAACTGGATAAAAACTGGTTTGCTGCAGTGGGTGGCCGGGCAGAATCCTCCCGCTTCAGTGCGCCGGACAATAAAAATGTCTTGCCGGGCTATGCGGTTTTCAATGCCGCGCTGGGTTATCAGACCGCGCAGTATGATGTAGCGCTGAATCTGAACAGCCTGTTTGACCGTGATTATTTTATCTCAGGACATGGTGAAGGAAACGATTCCAATATGATGGGCGACCCACTGAATGCACAGCTCGCGCTTCGTTATCGTTTTTAATATGTGGGGTAAATGGATGTCATCTAGCATCCATTTTCAAACCATTTTTTTCTTGCAACATCGACCGTGATTTTTGAAACATCTGGCTATCTAAAAACAGTACCTTAATCAGACCCGATAATTTCATTTTATACTTGCGGCAAGTCTTCCAAACGCTTGACCTCAACCGGCATCGACAGCAAATAACCTTGTAATTGCTGACAACCCAAACGCGCCAGAATTTCGGCCTGTAATGGCGTTTCCACCCCTTCTGCGGTAACCGTCAATCCCAGTTTGGTCGCCAGCTGGATAATACTTTCCAGAATCATTTCTTCTTTGGAATCGCGATACAGGTCTTTAATAAACGCACGGTCAATTTTTAGCTCATCCACCGGCAGATCTTTTAAATACAGGAAACTGGAATGGCCCGTGCCAAAATCATCAATCGCCAGTTTTACGCCCATTTCTCTTAAGCGTCTAAAACTACGAATACTCGATTCCACATGATGCATGGCAGTGGTTTCGGTAATTTCAATCATGAGATGACTCGGGTCAATCGCATAACGGCGGAATAAGTTTTCTAAGGTGCTAAACAGATGTTTATGTTCGAACTGTACCGCCGACAGATTGACTGCTAATGGAAACAGTTTCAGTCCCTGCTGTTCCCATTGCTGAATCTGTTTGCAGGCCTGCTCGAGGGCCCAATAGCCCATCTGGATAATCAGGCCGGACTTCTCCGCACCTTTAATAAACATATTCGGGGTCAACAGACCATGCACCGGATGCATCCAGCGAATTAATGCTTCGACGCCACAAATCCGCCGGGTGCTGGTGGTAAATTTGGGCTGGTAAAATAGAATAAACTGCTGTTCATCGACAGCTTTATATAAATCATTCAGCAGCTTGGTCTGGCTTTTGGTTTCCTGCTGGTCAATGCTGTAATTAAACACCGAATAAGTGTTACGGCCCTGATATTTTGAAGTCAGCATGGCGGCATCGGCATTCATCAGTACATCTTGCAGGTTGTTGCCGTGCTCCGGGTACATGGCAATACCAATACTGGCCGAAATATTAATACTCTTGCCGGCAATCAGGAAACTCTCCTGTACACTGTGCAGCACATTTTCTGCCGCCTGAATCGCATCCTCAACCGTGGCCTGCTCCAACACCAGCAAGAACTCATCACCGCCAATTCTTAATAATTTTTCCTGCGATTTCAGCTGCTGATGCAGTCGTGTGGTCAGCTGAATCAGCAACTGATCACCAACATGATGGCCAAATACATCATTCACCGCCTTAAAACGGTCCAGATCAATATATAAAAACGCGACATTCTGCTGATTGATGCGCTGGGCGCTAAACAGCAAATGCGCATATTCAGCCAGATATAAACGGTTCGGTAATTTGGTCAGATTGTCCTGCACCGCCTGATTGGCCAGCTCACGGTTAACCAGCGACAGCTGGCGGTTACGTTCTTCCAGACGCTGCTCCAGCACGGCCACACTAAAGGCGGCAACCATCACCAGACTGGTCACAAAAATCACGGTAAACAGCAAGATGCCATTACCGGTTTTATAGATCGCATCCAGACGTTCTGTATCAATCGGATAGTAAGAAACCGAAGCCATGCCGGTATAATGCATTCCGACAATGGCCAGCGACATCATAATGGCAATCATCACCTTATAGTGACGATAGTAAAGCAAGGTATTTTTAAAACGAAACGCCAGCCAGAAGGTCAGGCCGGAACCACTAATGGCAATGAGCACCGAAAACACCACCAGTAGCGGATCATAATAGGTCCGGTGATTCTCTACGACCATGCCCAGCATACCGGTATAGTGCATGCCGGAAATTCCGAGCCCCATTAACACTGCCCCAATCACCAGACGGGCAAAAGGCAGGGTGGGTTTGGTGGTCAGCCAGATGGCAAAGGTGGAAGCAATAAAGGCAATAACGCCAGAAAAAATGGTTAGCGGCAGATTAAACGCGTAATTGGCTGGTAACTGGCAAGCCAGCATCCCGACAAAATGCATGCCCCAAATAGCAACGCCAAGGCATAGGCCACTGAGCAAGAGCATGGCTTTTTCAGATTTCTGGCGGATTCCCCCGAGCAGGAACTGCTGGGTTGAAATAGCCAGATAACTGGCCAGAATTGCAACCGCAATTGAACCTACCACCAGGCTAAAGTCATAGTGAATATGAACCATAAAAAGCTTCCGTATAGGTTATTTTTTTGTTGTTACTATACTCAACGCTAAATACTCATGAATTTGCCGCTTTAAAAGATAAAGATAAAACAAGGAATTAAAACTCAAACTAGAATCTTATACTATCGCATTGAGGTCAAGCCTAAATGCGGTTTTTCCGCCCTGAAAACCGTCATTTTTCATGTTGATTTGCCGGCTCATCTGGATCTTGAGTTATTCAACTCAAAAGCATCAAAAAAGGCCAGTACATCTACCGGCCTTTTTCTCACATCCAAGGTCTTATTTGGCTGTGCCTGATTGTAACTGACTATAATCCAGTAACACATTGGCCGCTTCGCTCACAAAGACTTCTTCTTCCGGCAGTGGTGGACGCTGGTTGGCTTTCATTTTGGCCCGTGACTCGGCTTGCGCTTCCAGTGAGGCCTGATAGCTTTCCCAGTTTGGATACGGCGCCAAACCGGTCGCCTGACGACGTACGTTTTCAGCGGCTAAGGTTTTACGCTCCAGCTCAATCAGCTCGGCACGGCGCTGATCTAAATCCAGCACCGCCGTTTTGCGCTCTTCTGCCTGTTTGGCAATATTTTTACGCTCAGTCAGATACTTGAACTGCGGATCAATACTGACCCGGGTCTGCGAAGATTTGGCCAGTTGCGGCACATAAGACTGCACCACACCCTCACGTTTAAATGGTGCGGTGGCAATGGTGTCCCACTTCAGCGCATTCTTGGCCTTACGCTCACCAAATTCTTCATTGTAGATATCTACCAGTTTAATGTCCGGAATCACCCCTTTGTTCTGGGTACTGCCGCCGGTAATCCGGTAGAACTTACGCTGGGTAAGCGTGGCCTGACCATAGGCCAGAGTGTCCAATTGTACCTGTGCTGTCCCTTTACCGGTGGTTGTGCTACCAATCACAATACCGCGCTCATAATCCTGAATCGCGGCTGAATAAATCTCGCTGGCAGAAGCCGAGGCCAGGTTAATCAGGACTGCTAGCGGGCCAGCATAGGTCTGTTCACCGCCATCATTGTCTTCAAACACGCTCACGTTGCCATTGCCATCACGGATTTGTACTACCGGACCCGATTTAATCACCTGACCCAGCATACGTGCCACCTCTTCAAGTGAGCCGCCCGGGTTATTGCGTAAATCGACAATAATCCCGTCGACATTTTTGGCAGCCAGCGTTTTCAAGGCATTGTTGGTGTCTTCCGATACCGAACGGTATTCCACCCCGGCACGGCGCGCCCGATAGTTCAGATAAAATGATGGAATTTCAATCACGCCATAGGTATAGGTTTTGCCATCACGTTGAATTTGCACGGTTCGGTTACGCACCCCGGCATCTTCTTCCTGAATAATGTCACGGACCAACGTCACGGTACGTGCCTGACTCATCGAGGCACCCGGACCGAGTAAACGCAAGGTCACTTTGGTGCCACGTTTACCGCGAATCAGACCGACCACTTCATTGCTTGGCCAGCCAATCACATCCACAATTTTCTCGCCATCCTGACCGACACCAATAATCCGGTCGCCAGATTTGACCTGACCAGATTTACTCGCCGGTCCGCCTTCAACAATGGTTTCAATCTTGGTGTAATCTTCATTGCTGCGATCCGGACGAATCGACACCCCAATCCCTTCCAGCTGCAAGGTGGTCTGACGGTTCAGCTCCATTGCATCAACAGGCGGGAAATAGTTGCTGTGCGGATCATAGGTCAGCATCATCGCATTTAAGGTTTTGTCCAGCACATCGTCGCTTTTCAGACGGCTCATGCGTTCCAGCTGACGAGTATAACGCTTGGTCAGGGTTTCCACCGGCGTCATATCTTCCGGGCCGGATAAATCTTGCCCATTGGCCAGTTCTGGATTTTCCTTGAGGGCTTTTTGTTTGGCCTGCTCTTCTTCTTTGCTGATGGTCAGGTTAATCAGCTGGGACACCAGCATTTTTTGCCAGTGGGCACGCTGCTCGGCCTGGGTCTTAAAGAACGGCGCTTTTTCACGATCCAGCTCAATGGTGACATTCGGCTGTTTTAAATTCTGCGGTTTTTTCAGCTCGGCCAGCATAAACTGATAGAAGGCCTGCATGCGTTCACGATAATGCGCATGAATCTGATACGGGCCCGATAAATCACCGGCTTTTAAGGCGGCTCCAAAATTGGCGCCATATTTTTTCTTGTACTGTTCGACTTCATCGGCCAGGAACAAGGTGTGCTCCGGGTCCAGACTATCGATGTAAAAATCAAAAATGCGATTGGAGGTGTTGCTGTCTAAACGCTGGTTCAGGTAATGCTGACGGTCAACCAAGGTCGCTAACTGGCGTGACACCAAGGCCTGTTCCCGGGTTGGAACAATGGTATTGGAAACAGCAGCAGTATTATTGGCAGCAATGGCTTCGTTGATTGCGTGACTAAAGAAGAATCCCCCAGTTGCCACGGCAACTGCACAAGCTATCGTTTGAAGTTTCATAAATAATGTGTATTTCCTTGGTTTTCGACCAGTAGTACAAGGTTGCTTAGCGACGAATCAAGCAGATTCAAAATCTTAAACAACTTAATCTGTTTATGTCGTGTAGTTTTATCATATTCTGTGCTGACAAAATGTAGCAAATCATTGCAGAATTCAGGTATTGTTTTTCGATAAAAATTTGAATCCGGAACCGATATGATTGGCGCATTGATGCTCGACATCGCTGGCACAGCACTTACTCAAGAAGATATTCAACTCTTACAAGCTCCGCAAGTCGGTGGCGTCATTTTATTTGGTCGAAATATCGAATCACCGCGGCAGGTACGCGCCCTGACCGATCATATGCGTCAGGTACGTCCGGATATTTTAATTGCAGTCGATCAGGAAGGCGGCCGGGTGCAGCGTTTAAAACAGGGTTTCACCCTACTGCCGGCCATGGGCCGTTTTGGCGAGCTGTATCAGCAGCAGCCGGAACTGGCGGTCGAGCTGGCTGAACAGTGCGGCTGGCTGATGGCCACCGAAGTATTAGCGGTCGGTATTGATTTCAGTTTTGCCCCGGTGCTGGATTTAAATGACATCAGCGATGTCATTGGTGACCGCAGTTTTGCCCGCAATATGGACGATATTATCGTACTGGCACGCGCCTTCTTAAGTGGCATGCAGCGCGCTGGTATGGCCACCACCGGCAAGCATTTCCCCGGTCATGGCTCGGTCAAGGCCGATTCGCATGTGGCCGCTGCGATTGATTCACGTTCTTATGCAGAGATTCAGCAAAAAGACATGCAAAGCTTTATCCAGCTGCAAGCCCAACTGGATGCCCTAATGCCTGCGCATGTAATTTATGATCAGGTCGATCCGAACCCGGCCGGTTTCTCTCCGTACTGGATTCAGACCGTGCTACGTCAACAGCTGAATTTTGATGGCGTGCTGTTCTCGGATGATTTAAGCATGCAGGCCGCCTGTGTGGCAGGTGGTGCCGATGCCCGCATTCAAGCGGCCTTAAACGCCGGTTGTGATATGGGACTGGTCTGTAATGACCGTGCCGCCGCCTGTCTGGCACTGGACGGCATTCAGGATTTACCGTTACCAAATCAGGCCCGTTTAGCACGTATGCGCGGCCAGATTCCAGAAATTCAAATTGGTGATGTACTGGAGCTCGGCCCGGAATGGCAGGCAGTACGCGACCGTATTGTCCGCTTTAAAGACAGCGGCCAGTAATACCGACAAAGGAACAGGACAAGCTGTTCCTTTTTCTTTATGATGCAAATACATAAATCCAACCCCCCGAATAAATAAAAAGAATAGAGGACCTTGCATGAGCCAACCGCTTTCCGAACATCGCCATATATCCTTTACTGCCCACTATACCGGCTATATCTGGTTTCAAATGGGCATCTCGCATCCGGTATTTGCTACTTCAAAAGGCAAGTTTCTGGCCAAATTGGTCCATCCGCTGGAAAGCTGGGCCGAAAAATATGTCGGTGGCAGCATGCGCACCACCCTGAAAGAACGCCACACCATTATTGACCAGCAACTGACCGAGCTGATTGCCCGCAATCCTCGTACCCAGGTGCTGGAAATTGCCTGCGGCCTGTCCCCACGGAGCTGGAATTTCCGCCAGAAATATCCTGAACTGAATTACCGCGAGCTGGATTTACCAGATATGGCCAAGGTGAAAACCGCCGCCTTGCAACAACTGGACCAGCAGGCACCGGAAGTCTTGAGTGCCGATATTTTCAGTGAAGAATTTGCCCAGATTTTTCAGCATTTTGACCCGCAGCAACCGCTGGTAATTATTAGTGAAGGCTTAATCAATTATTTCGACAAGCCGATGCTCAGCAAACTGCTGCATGGGATTTATCAATATGGACAACATTTTCAGGAACTGCATTACTTGAGTGATATTTATCCTGAACCGGTGAAAAACAAACTGGCCAGCTTTATATGGACCAGCAGTAAATTACTGAAAGTCATGTCTCGCAGCGCCTTTAGTTTTCATTTTCAAAGTCCGGGTGAAGTCCGTGACTTTGTTAAAGCCAGCGGTTTTGAGCGGGTCGATATTCTGCAGCCGCAGCACTATTTCCACACTCCGGACCTGCCCGCCCCTGAAGAACATTTGGGTGATATTGTCTGGGTGCTGCACGCCTGCCATAAACAGCCCAGTGCCTAAAAGAGAGTTCTGAGCCTCATCAGCCCATAAAAAAACAGCGCCTTTGCGCTGTTTTATTTTTAGATACCTCAATTTAGGCAATTGCTGCCAGACAACCTTTTTGACGCTGGATATAACGCAGCAAACGCTCGGCAATATCAAAGCTACCATGTTTTAATAAAGCGCGAATCTGCTGATCCTGCACTTCAAAAATCAGGCACTCAATCTGGAAACTACCCTCTTCATCTTGGAGTGTCAGGGCCAAATCACGCTCATACTGCGCAGCCCGTTCTGCCTGTCCGTCTTCAAAACGTAGCAATACGCCAAAAAAGTTCAGATCGACAATTTCCGTGGCAAAGCTTAAATCGGAATGACGGTGCGTTAACTGACTAAATGGCTGTTGTACAGCAATGCGTTCTTCTCCACGGCGCTCCATGGTCAAGAGCTGGGCACGGGTCATGGGGATAATACCTTCTAACGACTGAATCGGCTCATCTCTTAAAAAGGTGGCAAACAGGCGCATGGTTTCTTTACGGCGCTGCAACTGCGGCACATGATCAGCATTGGCAATCATGGCAAACTCCATGTCCGGACATTGCAGGGCAAAATTGGCATTTTCATGTGGCAAGGTAAAACTGTCATACTGACCACAGGCCACCAGCACCTTGCACTGCGGAATAGGAACGTGAGTCAGGCGCAGCAGACGATTACAATTGATATCATAGCGTTCCTGTTCGGTGGCGGTGAATTCGGCCATTTGCCGGAAGAACAGCCGCTTGGCGGTTGGCGACATGCGGGTCGCTTCCAGCTTGGCATGATTGACCAGATATAAAATTACCGCCTGACCAAACTCATCCATACGCTGCTCTTTCATTAAATGCAGCGATTCTTCCAGCAGCATACGCCAGCTTTTCCGGGTCTTTTGCATGACACCCATCAGAATCATGCGGTCTATCAGTTCCGGACGCTGATGCGCCAAACAGGATGCCACCACAGAACCAAGGGACATGCCCAATACCGTGACCTGACTCAAGCCAACGATATCCAGCCAGCGGCCGAGCATGGCTGCCAGATCTTCCAGCTCCAGCGTACCGGCAGATATGCCAGTATCGACATTGCTGATTTGCTGGTTGGCGCCCATGGAAGGTAAGTCAATCAGAATAATCGGGCCGGCATCAAACAGTTGTTCAACACAGTATTTATAGGAGTTAAAATTCTGAAAAGCGCCCCCGATAATCACCATCGGCGTCATGTGCAAGGTGTCTGGGCGAGCAATCGCCATGTATTCAATCTTCCAACCGTCAATCCAGGTTGTACGCGCTGGCTGTTTGAAACTGTGCTTATCGTAAAGATCAAAAAAACCAAAGTGAGCACTTGACTGCCCGACTTCCGAGTCCATTTGGATAATGGAATTCATATTCCTTTCCTCCATTCTCGCGCTTATTTTTATTGTGCAAGAGATGATTTCTAAAATTGAGCAAAAATCGCATCCTGCTCTTTCATTGTTATTTGTATGACTTCAATGTCCATCGTGTTTCATTCTATACAGGTGTCGTTTTGACACGCAACCTCTTCTGCAACCACTTGTCTGCTTTTAAACAGGAAACAATTTCAAAATGTTTAGCGCTTTTCCGGCTTTCCTGCGGAAAATTCCATCAAACTGCTTCATTGTCCCGACCTAGACTGTTAATATCGAGGAGAAATTTCTAAGTGATCAAACCGCTATGCACGAGTCTATTGAACAATATATGCAAACGGTAGGACAACAAGCGCGCCAAGCTTCCGCAGTTCTGGCAAGTGCTTCTACCCAAACAAAAAACCATGCTTTATCTGCTATTTACACTGCGCTTGAAAACAGTGAAACAGCAATTTTAGCTGCCAACCAGATTGATATGACCAAAGGTCGCAACAACAATCTGGATAGCGCCCTGCTTGATCGCTTAGAACTGACTCCCCCGCGCTTTAAAGGCATGTTACAGGGCCTGAAAGATGTGATTGGCCTGCTTGACCCAATTGGTGAAATTACCGATATGGCCTATCGTCCGTCGGGTATTCAGATTGGCAAAATGCGTGTGCCTTTGGGCGTGGTCGGCATGATTTATGAATCCCGTCCGAACGTGACCTTAGAAGCAGCTTCGCTGGCGCTAAAATCAGGCAATGCCATTATTTTACGTGGTGGTTCAGAAGCGCTGGAATCGAATAAAGCCATTGCCGAAGCCATTCAGCACGGTCTGAAAACTGCAGGCTTGCCAGAAACGGCGGTACAGGTCATCAATACGCCGGATCGTGCCGCTGTAGGCCAGTTAATTACCATGTCGGAATATGTCGATGTGATTGTGCCACGTGGCGGTAAAGGCTTAATCGAGCGCATCACCAATGAAGCCCGTATTCCGGTAATTAAACATCTGGATGGTAACTGTCATGTCTTTGTCGAAGCACAGGCTGACTTGCAAAAAGCCCTACCGATTGCCCTGAATGCCAAAACCCATCGTTATGGCGTCTGTAATGCCATGGAAACCTTGTTGGTGGATGAAGCCATTGCAGATGAGTTTTTACCGCGCATTGCCGAGCTGTATGCAGAAAAACAGGTCGAGCTCCGTGGCTGCGCCGAAACCCAGCGCATTTTAGGCGATAGCGTTAAAACGGCTACCGAAGGCGACTGGTATACCGAATATCTTGGTCCGGTTCTGGCCATTAAAGTGGTGTCGGGTCTGGATGAAGCGATTACCCATATCAATAAATATGGCTCGCATCATACCGATGCCATTATTACTGAAAACTTCAGTCTGGCACGTCAGTTCATGGCCCGTGTTGATTCCAGTTCAGTGATGATTAACGCCTCTACCCGCTTTGCCGATGGCTTTGAATATGGTTTAGGGGCGGAAATTGGTATTTCTACCGATAAAATCCACACCCGCGGCCCAGTCGGTCTGGAAGGTCTGACCTCGCAAAAATGGGTGGTGTTTGGAGATGGCCAGATTCGCCAATAACTCACTTCTCTAAATATATGAATGTTCAGCCTTTGCGGAGGCTGAACATTTTTCTGCTGTTTTCCCTGTCTATTCCACCGTACACTGTCTTAAGAATGAGAATAAGAGGTGGACAATGTTCTATTATTTAATTGTGACCACATTTGTTCTGGCACTGCTGGTGTCATTTGTGGTGATGCGTATTTTTTCCAGTTCCATTAACCGTATTCTGGCGCGTATTATTCATGATCCGATTCATGAAGCCTGGGCCAGATATACCAAATTTGCCGGCATGGTGGTTGGAACATCCTCCGGAATCCGGATTTATGACATGGAAAAATACATTACCCCGCTCACCTATAGCGAAAACGACCAGAAAATTATTATTGAACTGACGCAGGAACGCTGGTTTCTGGAAATTTACCGCACCTTAATTGAAACCCTGCAAGGCTTGGCCTGGATGATGCTGGTATTTTTCATGGTGGCGCTATTTGCCTATGTGATTGTGCGCTGGTCGGAAATGAAGTATCAGAAACCTTGAATATGAAGGAATAAGAAATATTTTCAAACAGTTCTGTCAGATGCTTTGATTCAAGGCGTGTTATGGTAAAGAGAAGAACAACGCGACTGGACATGACTACTATTTTATTAATAAATGAAATCTATCAACCGATAAATTTTAGTTATTATTCCCGAAAGGGTCGATAGTGCTTAAGTCTAATCTCCTAAAGTCTATCTAGAAGCGATACCCATCCCATGATAAAAATTAGTTATTGATCAAGATTGCACCGTGTTGGAACAGGTGCAGATCAATACGGGATACAAATATTTCAATTAGAATTCGGGTAAAACAACGTGTCTACAACTGTATTAGTAATTAACTGCGGATCTTCTTCAATTAAATACGCGCTTGTTTCTGAACGTCGCGAAGACCGTATTTTTGGTTTGGCTGAAAATTTAGGATCTGCCGAGGCACGTATTAAAGGGATCACTGTCGGAGGTGAACCACTCGAACTTTCTATTCCGCACGCAGATCATGAAAAAGCCTTAGAAACCATTTTATCGCGCTTGTCACAATACAATCCTCAAGCGATTGGCCACCGTGTGGTACATGGCGGCAGCTTGACCAAAGCCGAGCGCTTAACCCCAGAAATTATTCAACGCATTCGTGAAGCAACCCCACTGGCACCGTTACATAACCCGGCGCACCTGGTAGGCATTGAAGCGACCATGCGTTTATTCCCTGAATTACCTCAGGTTGCTGTATTTGATACCGCATTCCACCAGACCATGCCAGCACATGCTTATCGTTATGCTGTGCCAAAATTCCTGTACACCGATCATAACGTACGTCGTTACGGCTTCCACGGCACCAGCCATGCCTATGTTTCTGAACGTGGTTCAGAACTGGCCGGCAGCCTGAAACAAGGCGGCTGGTTAACAGCGCACCTGGGCAATGGTAGCTCGACCTGTGCCATCTGGAACGGTGAAAGTGTAGATACCTCTATGGGCCTTACCCCACTTGAAGGTCTGGTGATGGGTACCCGTAGTGGTGATGTAGATCCATCTTTACACACTTTCCTGGCCAGCAACCTGGGTTGGGATATCTACAAAATTGACAAGATGCTGAACAGCCAAAGCGGTCTACTCGGTTTATCTGGCCTCTCTAACGATATGCGTACCCTGATTGAAGCTTCTGAACAAGGCAATGAAGATGCAGCTCTGGCGATTGAAGTATTCTGCTACCGTTTAGCGAAATCTTTAGCAGCCTTAAGCTGTGGCTTACCGCGTCTAGATGGCCTGTTCTTCACAGGTGGTATTGGTGAAAACTCGGCTTATATCCGTGAAAAAACCCTGTCTTACTTACCACACTTCGGCTTTAACTTTAGCAAAGAGAAGAATGACAGCCTGAAACGTGGCACCGAAGGTCGTATCGATAACGGTACCGGTCCACAAATCTGGGTAGTTCCAACCGATGAAGAAGGCCGTATCGCCAAAGAAACCAGCGCGGTGGTGGAGTCTGAGTTGGGAGCAACTCCGGCAAAAAAGTCTGAATTAGAAACTGCGATTGCTTAAGCAATCGTAGTTTTACCCTGTTTACTTTTGGCTGATTTGAATAATACCTTATGAAAACAATTCTACTTGTCCCAACTGGAGAAGGTGTTGGTCTAACATCTGCATGTTTAGGTCTGGTGTATGCTTTGGAATGCCAGGGCATTAAACCCGGTTTCGTCAAACCTTTCTCTCAAGAATTACAGCCTGAAAACGAACGGACGACAGCGCTGTTTGAGCATGTCTCTAAAACCAAAACGGTTCAACCCATTCCTTATGCACAGGTGGTGCATCAACTAAGCCATGACCAGCAAGATGAATTACTAGAAGAAGCGGTTCGCTTACACCGCCAAGTGGCCAAACAGCATGACCTGATTATTGTCGAAGGCCTGTTACCGAATTTCCGTGACAGCTTCGCAGATGACCTGAATGCCCTGCTGGCTCAAGCCCTAGATGCACAGGTAGTGATTGTCAGCGGTGCCGACATCAACAATCCGCTTCGCTCTGCTGAACGAATTGAACACCAGATTCGTAACTTCGGTGGTGCAGAATCGAACCGTTTACGCGGTGTGCTGTTTATGCGTACCAAAGGTTTGCCAGAAGATTCTGCGCAAATTCCTGTGACGATTGATCCAAACCTGCGTTTACTGTCAGACACCAGCAAGTTTGTGGCCAGCATTCAGCAAACTTATAGCTACATTGGCACAGAAAAACTGCCAGTGATTGGTTTGGTACCATTTAGTAATACCCTGAGCGTGCCGCGCCTGTCTGATCTGGCGGCGCATATTTCTGCCCAGTGGATTCATGAAGGCGAAGCCAATACACGCCGTGTGTTACATAGCAGCCTGATTACTTCGAATATCGAGCATGAACTGCACAAGTTTGTGGCCGGTGAACTGATTATTACCGCAGCTGACCGTACCGATGTACTACTGGCCAGCAGTCTGGCAAACAGCAATGGCATTCCTTTAGCAGGCTTAGTCTTAACCGAGCAGCATCAACCGAATGAACAGGCCTTAAATTTCTGTCAAACTGCCATCAAGCAAGGTTTGCCTGTACTACATACCCCTTTAACCACCTTTGAAACTGCGCAACAACTCTCGACTTTCGGTAATGAAATTCCAGTCGATGATATTGAACGCGCCGAACAGGTGACCCGTTTTGTGTCCAGCCATATTGATCCGGAATGGTTAAACTCGCTGATTAGCGGTGCGCATAGCCCACGTTTATCACCTTCTGCCTTCCGTCATGAGCTGGTACAAAAATCAATTGCGGCGAAAAAACGCATTGTTTTACCTGAGGGTGATGAGCCACGCACAGTTCAGGCTGCGGCCATCTGTCAATCGCGTGGTATTGCACACTGCATCTTGCTGGCCAAACCAGAAGCCGTGGTTGAAGTGGCCAAAGCCCGTGGTATTGAATTGCCGCATGACTTAGAAATTATTGATCCAGACCTGATTCGCGAAAACTATGTCGAGAAAATGGTTGAGCTGCGTAAAGGCAAACTTAACGAATTACAGGCACGCGAACAGCTTCAGGATACGGTGGTTTTAGGTACCATGATGCTGGCGCTGGATCAGGTTGATGGCTTAGTTTCTGGTGCAGTACATACCACGGCCAATACCGTACGTCCGGCCTTCCAGCTAATTAAAACCGCACCTGAATATTCACTGGTATCTTCAGTGTTCTTTATGCTGCTGCCAGATGAAGTTTATGTGTATGGTGACTGTGCGATTAACCCGGACCCCGATGCAGAACAACTGGCTGAAATTGCCATTCAATCTGCTGACTCGGCCAAAGCCTTTGGTATTGACCCGCGTATTGCCATGATCTCTTACTCAACCGGAACTTCAGGTGCCGGTGCCGATGTAGAAAAAGTAGCGCAAGCGACTGAAATTGCCAGACAGCGCCGTCCAGACCTGCTGATTGATGGCCCGCTGCAATACGATGCTGCATCGGTTGAAAGCGTTGGTCGTTCTAAAGCGCCAAACTCTCAGGTGGCTGGTCGTGCCAATGTATTTATTTTCCCTGACCTGAACACAGGTAATACCACTTATAAAGCAGTACAACGTTCTGCCAATGTGGTGAGTGTTGGCCCAATGTTGCAAGGTTTGAACAAGCCGGTAAATGACCTGTCACGCGGTGCATTGGTCGATGATATTGTGTTTACCATTGCTCTAACTGCAATTCAGGCTGAACAGCAGTCTGCTTAAACAACTGTTTTTAACAAGCTCCGCTTCACCCACCCTGTCGAAAGATAGGGTGGTTTTTTAATTTAGACCAGACGTATCAAATACATCTCATTTTCTGTATAGGTTAGGTGGTAATCACATGCCTTTAACATTAAAAAATAACAACGAAGTTTTTAAACAGATCTTTGAAATCGCCAATCAATTTGACAAAGAGCAAGAAAATTATCTCATTGCGTATTCCCATTTTTTAAATTATTCCAAAAAGACAGATGTACTCACCTTGGATGACATTGTTATCGGCATCAGCTTTACCTATTCGTAGATGCCGACTATTTTGAAAAAAATTGATTTAACTGCAGCAGATGATCTGATCAAAATATTTAACAAAGCAAAACAAGGTCATCAATTAACAGTACCAGAACTTCAAACACTCAAAAGTGCATTCAATAACTCTCTTGTCGGTGTATCTAAATTGTTGCACTTTATTCATCCTGAACACTATGCGATTTGGGATAGCCGTGTATTTAGATTCTTAAGCGGCAACGAACCCCATAACTTCGCATTTAAACGTCCTGAAACTTATCTGGAATATCTAACGCTTCTGGACGAATTAAAAAATGAGGCGGTTTTTGAAAGTTTTTATCGTTTAATGCAAGACAAAGTGGGGTATCAGATTTCAGCATATCGAGCTTTAGAACTTGCCTTCTTTAAAGGAGGATAAAGCAAAGCTATAAACAAATTTTGAGAATTGAGAATTGAGAATTGAGAATTGAGAATTGAGAATTGAGAATTGAGAAAAATATTATTTTTATCAGCCTAAAATGAAAAAAGAAGATAAAGCTTAAGCTTGATCTTCTTTTTGGCCATACATCCAAGTTGCAGCGATATATACACAAAAGCCCGCAACCATCAAAATACCTGTTGTCATCTTTAAGGTCTCGTTTTTGGATGTGACAATTATGCGAAAGTTTTATGACAGTTATATGACAAAGCTGAAATATTTAAATTTTATTAAATAATTAAAATTCAACAACTTAATAAAATTTTATCTAAACTTAAGCTGTAATATGACATTAATTTCAGCTCAAATATGACAAAACCTCCTGCCAAATACAGTAAAAATCACCCAAAATCCCGCGTAAAAGCACCACTATAAACTTTCGGCCAATCCGCTTCTAAAACGCCCACAATGCCGTCATTTTGTCTTATAATTTAGCCCGCTAGCTATCAGCCCGCTCAAGAGAATTTTGATATGACAACTATTATCAAGCAAGATGACTTGATCACATCGGTTAAAGATGCGCTTCAGTTCATTTCTTACTATCACCCACAAGATTTCATCCAAGCGATGAGCCGTGCGTATGACCGTGAAGAAAACAAAGCTGCAAAAGATGCGATTGCACAAATCTTAATTAACTCTCGTATGTGTGCAGAGGGTCACCGCCCAATCTGTCAAGATACCGGTATCGTCAACGTATTCGTTGAAGTGGGCATGGATGTTAAATTTGATTTAACAATGAGCTTAGACGACGCAATTAACGAAGGTGTACGCCAAGGTTACTTAGAAAATTCGAACGTCCTGCGTGCATCTGTACTTGCTGACCCTGCATTTGGTCGTAAGAACACCAAAGACAACACCCCTGCGGTGATTTACCACAAACTGGTTCCAGGTAACAAAGTCGACATTACTGTTGCAGCCAAAGGTGGCGGTTCAGAAAACAAATCTAAACTGGCAATGCTCAACCCATCTGACTCTATCGTAGATTGGGTACTGAAAACTGTTCCAACCATGGGTGCAGGCTGGTGTCCACCAGGTATGCTTGGTATCGGGATCGGTGGTACTGCCGAAAAAGCCATGATGCTGGCCAAAGAAGCACTCATGGAAGAGATCAACATGGACGAACTGCTTCGTCGTGGTCCACAAAATAAACTTGAAGAACTTCGTATTGAAATCTTCGAAAAAGTAAACGCGCTGGGTATTGGTGCACAAGGTCTGGGCGGTTTAACCACTGTACTTGACATCAAGATTAAAGATTATCCTTGCCACGCTGCGGGCAAACCAGTCGGTATGATTCCGAACTGTGCTGCAACACGTCACGCACACTTCACTTTAGATGGTTCAGGCGTTGCCCATATTCAGGCACCACGTCTTGAAGATTATCCTGAAGTTACTTGGGACTCATCTTCGTCTAAACGTGTTGACCTCGACAACATCACCCAAGAAGAAATGAACTCTTGGCAACCAGGCGATACACTGCTGCTAAACGGTACCATCTATACCGGCCGTGATGCTGCACACAAACGTATGGTTGACATGCTCAACAACGGTGAAGAATTACCGGTTGATTTGAAAGGCAAGTTCATCTATTACGTAGGCCCTGTTGATCCAGTCGGTGATGAAGTGGTTGGCCCTGCAGGTCCGACAACAGCGACTCGTATGGACAAATTCACACGTCAAGTACTAGAAGCGACTGGCCTTTATGGCATGATTGGTAAAGCAGACCGTGGTCCTGCAGCCATTGAAGCGATTAAAGACAACAAAGCAACTTACCTAATGGCTGTGGGCGGTGCTGCGTACCTGGTATCTAAAGCAATCCGTGAAGCTGAAGTGGTTGCTTTTGAAGACTTGGGTATGGAAGCGATCTACAAGTTTGTAGTAAAAGACATGCCGGTATCTGTCGCAGTTGACGTAAACGGTACTTCTGTACACGCGACTGCGCCAAAAATCTGGCAAGCTAAAATTGGCAAGATTCCAGTGGTTGATGCCGCTGCTGGCTAATGAATGCTGTTGAAGCGATTAAAAAAGCACCCAAATCTGGGTGCTTTTTTATTTCTCAATATCAAGCATTTTTACCAGGTGCGTGGGTCCCACAATTTAAATGGCTTGGTCAACTGCACATCGCTGGCCGGGTCATAATCGGCATGTTTGATTTTTTGTGCCTTAGAGCGAATTTTACCGGTGCTCTGGTCTTCAGCCACAAAATTATAACTGTGCGATTTCAATTGAGTAAAAGCAATTTCATTGAGGCCTACCGTTTCCGGCATCATGATTAAGGGACCAGAAATCGTGCGGCGGGTACTGCTATTTTCTTCATCATATTTAATAAAATAGGACTTGCCTGCTTCAACGGAAAAATCCAGATACTTCGGCTTTTGGAAATGCTGCACACCTAAAGGACGACTGGTAGATAAACGATAATCCCCGGCAGGCAATTCAATCCAGTAATAATGATTATGCAGCAGGCTTGGGATGCGTTCGCTATTGATAAATAGGCTGGAGGCTACAATTTCCTGACGGTTCCAGCGTGAATCCGGACGATATAAATACACCACAGCGGCCTGATCATGCTGCGGCTGAATGGCTTGAAAGCGCTGACCCAATTTCTGATTGACCCAACCGCCAATGGTAAACATGCCAAAGCGGTACTGTTCCAGCAAACTCGGCTTTTCGTTCTGATCAATAGCTTTTAACGTAGAGGTGGGCGGCAGTTGCGCCTCGGTTGACGACTTCCCATGACAGCCAGCCAATGCGACAGCCAGAAATACGATTGATATAGCACGCATGAACATCCCTCATTCCTTCGTTTTTATTTTTACACTTAACACTTTTTCAATATTTTTATTGGGTTTGGCATCCAGGCCCTGATGCAGAGATTAGCACTCTGTCTTGTTTTTTCAAATAAAAAACGTGCGAAAACCGTTGATTTCCGCACGTTTCTGACGAATAGCGTCTTAAGCCGTTTTTGAATTCACGACTTTTAAATCGGCTTTCGGCTGTTCTACCGCAGCTTCTTTACTTTGACGTTCCGGTTTTAATTCTGGCTTGGCCTGACCATTAATCACTGCCTCCGTGATAATAACCGTGCCTACATCACTACGACTTGGCAAGTCATACATGATTTCAAGCAAGGCATTTTCCAGAATTGAACGCAGACCACGCGCACCTGTATTACGTTCCAAGGCTTTTTTCGCCACCGCACGTAATGCAGCGTCATCAAAGATCAGGTCGACATTTTCCATCTCGAACAGATATTCGTATTGACGCGTCAAGGCATTCTTCGGCTCGGTCAGAATCTGCATTAATGCGTCTTCATCCAGCTCATCCAGTGTTGCAATGACTGGCAAACGGCCAATAAATTCCGGAATTAAACCGAATTTCACCAAATCTGTTGCTTCAACCTGACGGAACAGTTCAGACAGCTTTTTGCTTTCATCCTTGTTACGTACTTCAGCGGTAAAGCCAATACCACCTTTTTCCTGACGTTGCTGCACAATTTTCTCTAGACCCGAGAATGCACCACCACAGATAAACAGGATGTTGGAAGTATCAATCTGGATAAATTCCTGCTGCGGATGCTTACGGCCACCCTGCGGTGGAATAGAGGCCACTGTGCCTTCAATCATTTTCAGCAAGGCCTGCTGCACACCCTCGCCCGATACATCACGGGTAATCGACGGGTTTTCAGACTTACGGGTAATCTTGTCGATTTCATCGATATAGATAATGCCTTTTTGCGCCTTTTCGACATCATAATCGGCTTTTTGCAGCAGCTTCTGCACGATGTTTTCAACATCTTCACCCACATAACCGGCTTCGGTTAAGGTGGTGGCATCGGCCATGGCAAACGGAACATCCAGCAAACGCGCTAAAGTCTGTGCCAATAAGGTTTTACCCGAACCGGTTGGACCCACCAGCAGGATATTACTTTTGGCAATTTCGACTGCATCATTGGTTTTCTGACCGTTATGCGTCACTTTCAGACGCTTATAGTGGTTATAAACTGCCACTGATAAGGTCTTTTTCGCCAGGTCCTGACCAATCACGTATTGATCCAGTGCAGCGCGAATTTCATGCGGTTTTGGCAACGGACGGGCGGCCCAGTCACTCGACTCAACTTGTTGACTGGTCTGAACCAGATCCAGGCATACGTCCACACATTCATTACAGATATATGCGTCCTCGCCTGCAATCAGCTTCCCGACTTCAGACTGCGTTTTACCGCAAAATGAACAATGTTTTTGTCCTTGAGGATGTTCGGACATATTCTCTCCAATTTAAATCTTTAAAACTTATGGACGCTTAGATAACACTTCGTCCACTAAACCGTATTCTTTGGCCTGCTGTGCAGTCATAAAGTTATCACGGTCGGTATCTTTGGCCACTTTTTCATAGTCCTGGCCACTGTGCTCTGCCATCAAACGGTTCAAGCGCTCTTTAATGAACAGGATTTCACGCGCATGAATTTCAATATCAGAGGCCTGACCACGGAAACCGCCTAAAGGCTGGTGAATCATGACCCGGGCATTTTCCAGGCAGTAACGTTTGCCTTTGGCACCGGCATTCAGCAGGAATGCACCCATTGACGCTGCCTGCCCCATACAGTAAGTCACCACATCTGGCTTGATAAACTGCATGGTGTCATAAATCGCCATACCGGCAGTGACTGAACCGCCTGGCGAGTTAATGTATAAATGAATATCCTTATCTGGGTTCTCTGCCTCTAAAAACAACATTTGCGCCACAATCAAGTTGGCCATGTTGTCTTCAACCTCACCCGTTAAAAAAATCACCCGTTCACGCAAAAGACGTGAATAAATATCAAAAGAACGCTCACCACGAGATGATTGCTCAACGACTACTGGAACCAATGCGTTATCAATTGATGGAACATACATACGTTTATTTATTCCTAAATTCTTGTGAGTTCACCCATGATCACAATATGAGGGATAATCATCTAAATTGCAAAATATTCACCCACAATTCATGGATATTTTTTGCATAAGCTTTGTAAACTTTAAAACCATCCAAGTTTTTATATTATATAAAAAAGGCGCCTTAGGCGCCTTTTTTACTTCAGCTGAAATTAGCCTTGTTGACGAGCTTGTTGCTCTTTCAATAAGTCTTCGTAGCTGACTTGTTTGTCAGTCACTTTTGCAGCTGCAAGAATGTGATCAACCACTTGGTCTTCTAACACAACTGCTTCAATTTGAGCACGTTGCTGTTTGTCATTTTTGAAGTATTCAATTACTTCATTTGGATCTTCATAAGAAGATGCCATATCTTCGATGTAAGCATCAACACGTGCAGCATCCACTTCAAGTTTCGCGTCTGCTAAAACTTTGCTCACCAATACGCCAAGTTTTACAGATTTTTCAGCTTGTTCTTTGAACAGTTCGTCTGGAAGCATGCTTGAGTCAAATGCTTTCGCACCTTGCGCACCAAACTGCTGAGTGAACTGTTGGATCATTTGTTGACGTTGACGGTCAATTTCTTGCTTAACCATAGATTCAGGAACTTCGATTTCGTTCGCAGCAACCAGTGCATCAAACGTTGCACCTTTCACCTGGTTACGAAGACCGTTTTTCACTTCACGTTCCATGTTTTTACGAACGTCAGCTTTTAACTTTTCAACACCTTCTTCTTCAGTTAAACCAAAGATTTTTAAGAATTCAGCATCAACTTCTGGAAGTTTTTGTTTTTCAACCAGTTTTACATTGATTTTGAACTGAGCTGCTTTACCTGCCAGCTGTTCAGCTTGGTAGTCTTCCGGGAAAGTTACATCAATAACTTTCTCTTCGCCTTTTTTCATGCCCACGATGCCGTCTTCAAAGCCCGGGATCATACGGCCAGAACCTAATACCAGTTTGAAGTCTTCAGCAGAACCACCTTCAAATTTCTCGCCATCTACTGTGCCTTCGAAATCAAAAGTGACTTGCATGTCTTTTTTCGCCATGCCTTTGGTTTCAGCCCAAGTTGCGCGCTGCTTTTGCAGGTTTTCGATCATTTGATCTACATCTTTGTCGCTAACTTCAGATGCTTTACGCTCAACTTCCAGACCTTCGAATTTCACTTCAACTTCTGGATAAACTTCAACAGTCGCTTCATATACTAAAGCGTCGTCTTTCATTTCAGTTTTTTCAATGTTTGGCATACCAACAGCATTGATTTTTTCTTGTTGGATTGCTTCAAATACGGTGTCACGAATGATGTCGTTTACAACTTCTTGATAGATACCCGCGCCATATTCACGACGTACAACGTTTACAGGCACTTTACCTGGACGGAAGCCGTTAATCTTCGCAGTTTTAGCTGTGCGTTTTAAGCGAGCTTCGAACTGCTCGTTAATACGGCTCGTCGGTACAGATACATTTAAACGACGGGCAACGCCCGAAACCGCTTCAGAAGTTACTTGCATGGCTTCCTCGATATTTAGTAATAACAGTTTTTAAAAAAGTGCCATATTATATGACAACATTTAAAGATATACAAAATAACAAGCGATCAGAACAATTTTTCGGCTTAAATTCTTCATATTCCCTTCGCTATTTTTGTCTATTGTCTAATATTTGTTGCAAATGATAAGTACTATCATTAATATTCAATGGTTTTTAACTCATATTTTTAACTATTCTTCTTATATCCCAATACTGGAATTCGGTTATGCGCACCTTTAACCTTCGCCCGCTTTCGCTCGCGATTCTTGGAATTTCTGCTAGTTCCGCATTTGCAAATACAACCACTGAAACAACAGCTGACCCGACACATCAATTATCTACGATTGTGGTTTCTGCGGCAGGTTTTGAACAAGATATTAAAAATGCACCTGCTTCTATTAGCGTGGTCACAAAAGAAGATATTGAAAAGAAAAATGCCACCAGTATTGCTGATTTGTTAGCAGATGTTCCGGGTATCGACGTGCGTAATGGCGTTGGTAAAACGGGTGGATTAAATGTCAGCATGCGTGGTATGAAAGCTTCTGACACCCTGATCCTAATTGATGGACGCCGTCAAACGACAGCTAGTGATAATATTATGCCTAACGGCTTTGCTGAAGCAGCGACAAGTTTCATGCCACCACTTTCAGCAATTGAACGTATTGAGGTCATCCGTGGACCAATGTCTACCCTGTATGGTTCAGATGCCATGGGTGGTGTAATTAATATTATTACTAAAAAAGTATCTGATGAATGGAATGGCAACGTTACTGTCAGTGGTAACGTGATGGAAAATAATGACGAAGCTGACTCTTGGAAAACAAGCTTCTTATTGAACGGCCCACTATTAAATGAAAAATTAGGCCTGCAACTTCGTGGCAGCTATTACGATCGTAATAAATCTGAACGTATTGGTGAAGGCACTTCCCGAGATCCGCGCCCAACAACAGCTGAAAACTACGATATTGGTGCAAAACTGACTTTCCAAGCAGATAGTCAAAACTCTCTTTGGTTAGATGGCTTTCAATCTTCTCAAACTTATGACAATACCGATAACCGTTTAGGCACACAAGATAATGCACAAAAAGCCAGTGGTTATAAAAATGAGCTGGAATTCTCACGTAACCAAGTGGCTATAGGTCATGAAGGTGACTATAGTTTTGGTCTATGGAAAACTTATATTAGCCACTCAGAAACTGAAACAGAAGGAAGAACACTACCAACTGAGGCTTTCCCAAAAGGTAGTACCGACCCATTAATCGGCTCTGACCGTACTTTAAAAAGTACTGACCTTGTAGCAGATAGCCATATTATTTCACAGCTTGGTGGCCATAAAGTTACTGCCGGTTTAGAATTTAAAAACTCAGAAATTGAAGATAATATTGCCCAGCACATTACAGGCAAAAATAAATTCGACAAGAATTCTTGGGCTATTTATGCAGAAGATGAATGGCGACTCACTGATCAGCTAGGACTAACATTTGGTGGTCGTTACGAGGATCACTCAGGTTTTGGTGGTCATTTCAGCCCACGTGCATACCTAGTGTGGAATACCAATGATATTTTAACCATCAAAGGTGGTATCACTACAGGTTATAAAGCTCCTACCGCTAAAGATCTCGAAAACGGCTTGATTGATATGAGTGGTCAAGGCTCAACTTATATTTTTGGTAATCCAGACCTAAAGCCAGAAACATCTACAAACTATGAACTTGGCTTTAATCTTCAACCAAATGATCAAATTAACTTTACTGCAACGGGCTTTTATAACCAGATTGAAGATGCAATCGTAAGCAACGATTTATCTGGACAACCAATATGCCCTGTCACAAACTGCTCACAAGACATCAATGCTCAAGAAGCGAAAGTCTACGGTGCGGAAACGACCCTTCAATATAGTATTATTCCTGAGTGGGATATTAAAGCGGCTTACACTTATACAAAAAGTGAAATTACTGATGGTGAAGATGAAGGCCTGTACTACAACAACAATCCTCGAAATGCATTTAACTTAACCTCAACATGGCATGTTAATCCAGCACTTGATATTTGGTTGCAACATGAGTACAAGTCAAGTCGTACACGCTTTTCAAGCATTCCGACCTCTGGAGATAACCTAGAAGTCTACAAAATATATGGCAATAAATTCGCCGGATATAACCTATTTAATTTAGGTACAAGTTATACAGTGAATGATCAATTGCGCCTGAATATGGCTGTAAACAACCTGTTAGATAAAGATTTTACAGAACATCAAACCAATAATGGTGTTACGGGCTATAAATACTTATCTACGGGCCGTAGCACTTCTGGTACTTACCTCCCAGGCCGCAACTACTGGTTGTCTATTTCTTATGACTTCTAATCCTGATTTCACATAAGAACCCAAAACCCTGCCCCGGCAGGGTTTTTTAATTCTAAAAACCGATCAAATTAAATCAAAAATACGATTATTCAAATATTCTTATTGATTTATTTCATTAAATGCGAGCAATCCATAAATATTTTCTTGATTGTTTAGCTTGTTTTAACCAATCTCCATATTGTTACTGAGAATTATTATCACTAAAATTCGCATTACTTATTGAGCGTATACAACATACAATAAGTCCATCATTACTCTGCATTTGAACTGCGCACTCAAATCATTGTGGTAAGGGAATTTTGTCATTCATATCAGGAAATACACCACCATGGCACAGATTAAGAGCCGTAAACATCAACGCACTGCATCATTCGTTGCCCTTGCAGCCACCCTGCCGCTCATGGCACATGCAACCCCAGCGACCGAAGAAGTCACCCAGCTTCCTGAAATCACGGTGAAATCTCAGGCTGAAAATAAATATAAAACCAATCAGCTCAGCTCCGCGAAACAGACCCAGCCACTGGTCGATACCCCACAAACAGTTTCTGTTATTAATCAAACCTTATTAAAAGAACAAGGCGCGACATCACTGGTCGAAGCGCTACGCAATACTCCGGGCATTACCTTACAAATGGGTGAAAACGGCAATACCAGCGCTGGTGATACCTTCCAGATGCGTGGTTTCTCTACCCAAACCTCTACCTATGTCGATGGTATCCGTGATTTGGGCGCAGTCAGCCGCGATGTATTTAACCTGGAACAGGTTGAAGTCGTGAAAGGCCCGGCCGGTGCCGAAGCCGGTCGTGGTTCAGCATCCGGTTATATCAACCTGATCAGCAAACTGCCGCATCTGCAAAACAGTAGCGAAGTCTCTGCCAGCTACAATACCGCAGAAAATGCCCGCCTCTCGGCCGATATCAACCAGGCCATCAATGACAATACCGCTTTTCGTCTCAATGTCATGGGACAAGAAGGCGGCGTGCAAGGCCGTGATGTGCTCGAAAACAACAGCTATGCCATTGCCCCATCTGTTGCCTTTGGCCTGAACACCCCGACCCGCCTGTATTTATATTCACAACACGTCCGTCAGCGTAATATCCCTGATGGTGGTATTCCAACCATTGGCATGGAAGGCTTCTGGAATGCCAATCCGGATATTGCCCAAGCTGGTAAGGTTAATCGTGAAAACTATTATGGCCATGTAGATGACTACGAAGATGTCGATGCCGACATGTTCACTGCCAAAATTGAAAGTGATCTGGCAGATAATCTGAAACTGACCAATATCACCCGTTTGGGTCAAACCCAGATGAACCGAGTCCTGACCGGGATCAACACCATTTCTGCACATGATTCGACCAATCCAGCCGACTGGACCATCAGCCGTTCACGTCAGGGCGTCGATCAGGAAAATAAAATTCTGGCCAACCAGACCACTTTAAACCTGAACCTGAAAACCGGTGCTATTGAACATGATGTGATAGCTGGCCTGGAATTTTTAAAAGAGCAGCAATACACCCGCAATCTGGCCACCCAAATGCCGGATGAGCCTGCAGTATCCACCACTGAAGCCAGCCTGTATAACCCAAACCCCAATGATCCAATGGCCGACCTGATCTATAACGGTGCTTATAGCGATGGTGAAACCCAGACGGCTGCGGCTTATCTGTTTGATACCTTAAAATTTGGCGAACGCTTCCAGTTAAACGGTGGAGTACGGGTAGATTATTACGAAACCGACTATCAAGGCTTATCTTTACCTCGCGGCACAAATGCCCTTGTAGCTTCAGATATCAGCGCGCATGACACCCTGCTGAGCTGGAAACTTGGCGGTCTGTACAAACCAACTGCTTACAGCAGCGTTTATGCCTCTTATGGCAAATCCTTAACCCCACCGGGCAGCGCCAACTTTGTAATGTCTGAGTCGGGCATTAACAGCGCAGCGGCAGAACCACAAGAAACCCATCATTATGAACTGGGTACCAAATGGGATCTGCTTGATGGCCGTCTAGCCCTGAATGCCGCAGTCTATCGCACGGAAAATGAAAACCAGTTTACCCAAGATGCGATTACACAGGAATCCATCCAGGAAGGCAAAACCATCGTCGATGGGGTTGAGCTGAGTGCAGTCGGCCAGATTACCGATGCCTGGAATATTTCTGCCGGTGTGGCGCATATGAAAACCAAACAGGAAGATCAGCAAAGTTTCCGTGACAATGTCATGACCCGTACCGATAGCGTGCGCTGGTCACCGGAATGGACCGCCTCATTATGGACCACCTATGACATTGCCGGCTTTAAACTGGGTCTGGGTGCACGTTATGTCGATGAGCAAAAACGTGTCGTCACCGACAGCACTGCTCCAGCCAATATGCCAAGCATTCCAAGCTATGTGGTATTTGATGCCATGGCCGGTTATCAGTTCAATGAAAATGCCTCACTGAACCTGAATGTCTATAACCTGGCAGATGAAGAATACATCAGCACCTTGAACAACGGCGGTTCGCGTATGACGCTTGGTCAGGAGCGCAGTGCCAGCCTGACCTTTAACTATAAGTTCTAAGTTTTATTTTGTTCTGTTGAAGCAGCATTTATCTGAAATGCTGCTTCATTTTTTATTTGGCTTTATGATGACAGACAGCGCTCTGTCTGAAGGATGATTCAAGTCTCATGATGCTGCATGTTCCTCAAGTTCTCAGTAAAGCGGCCGTGGCTGACATCCGTCAGCAGCTCGACCAGCACACCGCCTGGATTGATGGCCAGCACAGTGCCGGGCCACAGGCCAAGAAAAGCAAACACAATCTGCAATTTGACCCACAGCATCTGGTGTATCCAGCGCTGGCTGAACAGATTGAACAGGCACTGAGACAGCATCCACTGGTACAATCTGCGACCTTAGCCAAACATATTCTGCGGCCAATGTTTAACTGCTATCAGCAGCAAGGGACGTATGGCAATCATGTCGACAGCGCCGTGCATTATTCGGCTGCACATCAGCAGCTGATTCGTACTGATGTTTCCATGACCTTATTTTTGTCTGAACCGGAAGAATATCAAGGTGGCGAACTGGTGATTGAAGATACCTATGGCGCACATGAGGTTAAACTGGATGCCGGCGATGTGATTCTCTATCCCGCCACCAGCCTGCATCGGGTAGAACCGGTTACTGCCGGCCGGCGCATTGCCGCCTTTACCTGGGCACAAAGCATGATTCGCGATGACTGGCAGCGCAGCATGCTGTTTAATTTGGATATGACCATCGGCCAACTACGCCAGCAACTTGGCGATAATGAACAAGTGCTGCAACTGACCGCGCATTATCATAATCTGCTACGTCAATGGGGCGAACTATGATGCCTGCCCAGCCACTGCCGCCGCTTACTCAGATTCCCGCTTATCTGCAAACTATTGCCGACTATGAAGCTCAGGCCAGCAAGCATTTAACGCCGACCACCTGGCACTATTTACAAGGGGGCGCGATGGATGAGCGCAGCCTGCAACAGAATCTGGACCAGTTTCAGCAGCTGCAACTGCTGCCCAGAATGCTGCGTGACCTGAGCCAAGGCCATACCCGCTGCGAACTGTTCGGGCAGGAATTTCCCCATCCAATTTTTCTAGCCCCGGTTGGCCATCAGCAACTGTTTCATCCACAGGGCGAACTGGCCACTGCCCTCGCAGCAGAAGCAGTGGGCAGTAATCTGGTCCTGAGTCATTTAAGTACTACCGATCTGCGTGAAGTTGCGCCAACAACCTCTCTTAAATGGTTTCAGCTGTATTGGCAAGGCAATCGCGAACAATCGCTGGCACTGGTGCAACTGGCAGAGCAACAACAGTTTAAAGCCATTGTGGTGACCGTCGATTCACCGCATAGCGGCGTTCGTGACCGTGAACGTCGGGCCGGTTTTCAAGTGCCGGCGCATCTGCCTCATCCGCATCTATCTTCCTTTACATCCCCCATCCTCAGGCCAGAGCAACATCCCCTGTTTGATGGTCTGATGCAACAGGCACCGACCTGGGAAGATATCGCCTGGCTGGTACAGCAAACGTCTTTACCGGTGCTGCTCAAAGGCATTGTGCATCCTGAAGATGCTCAACTGGCATTGCAATACGGTGTACAGGGACTGGTCATTTCCAATCATGGTGGCCGGGTGCTAGATGACTGCATTAGCCCACTGACAGCTCTACAGATGATACGCACACAACTGCCGGCAAATTTTCCCTTAGTGCTGGATGGTGGCATCCGCCGCGGCTCCGATATTTTTAAGGCGCTGGCCTTGGGCGCATCCGCCGTGCTGATTGGCCGGCCGTATATTTATGGTCTGGCAGTAGCCGGTGCGTTAGGTGTGGCGCATGTGATTAAAATTTTGCGGGAAGAACTGGAAGTGACCATGGCTTTAATGGGAACGGCGCGCCTGCAAGAGATCAATAGTCGCTATATTTTTCACAAAAACCAGATCCAGTGAAATTTTTTATCTCCACAACATGTAATGATGCAAATTAAGAGAATAATTTCCACTTCAGTTGGCTTATATTTATCTTAGGAATTTGCAAGACCGCGAACGGTACCAGCCAGGTAGCAACTCTTTCTGAAAATGTGGACTGATCCTAATATTTTCCGGAAATACGCTTGTAAATTGATACCATAGATACCATCTATATAAGTAGTACGTTGCTTTTTTATAAGCTTAAGCAACCCATGCTTCACAAGGAGTTACCTCATGATGTTGGCTGATCCAAGTAAAAAATATCGTCGCATGTATCAACGTGTTGACTTGCCAGACCGTCAATGGCCGAACAACGAAATTACAAAAGCGCCTATCTGGATGAGCACCGACCTGCGTGATGGTAACCAGGCAATTTTCGAACCAATGAGCATTGAACAGAAGTTCAAAATGTTCCAGATGTTGGTGAAAATTGGCTTTAAGCATATTGAAATTGGCTTCCCGTCTGCTTCACAAATTGACTTCGATTTCACCCGTAAATTGATTGAAGAAAACCACATTCCAGATGATGTGTATATCGAGGTTTTGGTTCAGGCACGTGACCATTTGATTCAGCGTACCTTTGAAGCATTGGAAGGTGCAAAACGCGCGATTGTACATATCTATAACTCCAACTCGCCAACCTTCCGTCAAAAAGTCTTGAATGTTGATGTCGCGGGTGCCAAACAGTTGGCCATTAACGCTGCTGAAAAAGTGAAAGAATACGCAGCGCAATATCCTGAAACCGACTGGATTTTCCAGTACAGCCCGGAATGTTTCACCGCAACTGAATTGGAAGTGGCTAAAGATGTCTGTGACGCCGTGACTGAAATCTGGGAAGCTTCTCCTGAAAACAAAGTCATCTTAAACTTGCCTGCGACTGTAGAAGTTTCGACTCCAAACGTATATGCCGACCAGGTCGAGTGGATGCACCGCAACATCAAACGTCGTGACGGGGTGATCATCTCTGTTCACTGTCATAACGACCGTGGCTGTGGTATTGCTGCCTCTGAATTGGCAATTATGGCCGGTGCTGACCGTGTTGAAGGTTGTGTGTTTGGTAACGGCGAGCGTACCGGTAACGTTGACGTGGCAGCAATTGCCTTGAACATGTACACCCAGGGCGTGGCACCAGAATTGGATTTCTCTAACATCAACGAAATTATTGCGACCGTAGAAGAATGTACCGGTTTACCTGTGCATCCACGTCATCCATATGCCGGTGATTTGGTGTTCACGGCGTTCTCGGGTTCACACCAGGATGCGATTAAAAAAGGCTTTGAATACCAGAAAAACGAAGAAATCTGGGATATGCCTTACTTGCCAATCGATCCGAAAGACTTGGGCCGTGACTATGATGCCGTGATTCGGGTGAACTCGCAGTCAGGTAAAGGCGGGATTGCTTACTTGTTAGAATCGAACTACAACGTGGTGTTGCCGCGTCGTGTACAAATCGAGTTCTCGCAAGTGGTGCAGCAAGTGACCGATGAAGAAGGCACTGAAATTTCAGCACAGCAAATCTGGTCATTGTTCCAGCAAACCTATGTCGATGCCAAAGATTCACATTATTCTGCCAAGAGCTATAAATTGTCTGATGACAATGGCAAACAGGTAATTGAACTTGAAGTGGTGGTGAATGGCTCGACACAGCAGTTGCGCGGTGAAGGTAACGGTCCGATCTCGGCCATTTTGGATGCCTTGCAGTTACCAATTGATGTCTTGAACTATGAAGAACGCGGCATCAGCTCGGGTGCCAATGCCAAAGCCTTGGCCTTGGTTGAGTTGCAGGTGAAAGGTACCGGTAAATCTGCCTTTGGTGCCGGGGTGCATGACAACATTGTGACTTCATCCATTGAAGCCATTATTGCCAGCACTAACCGTCTGATTGATCAGGGCGTATTAAGCAAAGAACAATTGGTTGCTGCTGCCGTTTAAGCACATAAAGTACTTTAGAAAGGATACCCCAAGTGGTATCCTTTTTATTTATTCATTCTAAAGATTCTAAGGCGAATTATTCCTGTGTCTTTCCCTGCTAACTCTGTGGGTGTCGTAACGCCACAACAGTTTCAATTTGAAGAGCCGTTAGAGCTGGAATGTGGACGCATTCTGCCACGTTTTGAACTGATGGTTGAAACTTACGGAAGCTTGAATGCCGACAAATCCAATGCCATTTTAATCTGCCATGCCCTGTCCGGGCATCATCATGCGGCGGGCTATCATCATGAAGATGATAAAAAGTCTGGCTGGTGGGACAGCTGTATTGGTCCGGGCAAAGCCATTGATACCTCTAAATTCTTTGTGGTGGCACTGAACAATATTGGTGGCTGTCATGGTTCGACCGGTCCAACCTCACCCAACCCGGAAAATGAAAACCGCCCTTATGGTCCGGATTTCCCGCTGGTGACGGTGCGTGACTGGGTCAAAACCCAGGCCATGCTATCAGACCGCTTAGGCATTCAAAAATGGTATGCAGTGATTGGCGGTTCTTTGGGGGGCATGCAGGCCTTGCAATGGTCGGTTGATTATCCGGACCGTCTGGAAAAATGTGTGATTATTGCCAGTGCGCCAAAACTGTCGGCACAGAATATTGCCTTTAATGAAGTCGCGCGTCAGTCGATTCTTTCAGATCCTGATTTTCATCATGGCCGTTATCTGGAACATGACAGCTATCCAAAACGTGGCCTGATTCTGGCGCGGATGGTCGGACACATCACCTATCTGTCTGAAGAAGCCATGAAGCAGAAATTTGGCCGTGACCTGAAACTGGGCAAATTCATGTACGGTTTCGATGTCGAGTTTCAGGTGGAAAGCTATTTGCGCTATCAAGGTGAACAGTTCAGCCGTAACTTTGATGCCAACACCTATTTAATTATGACCAAGGCGCTGGATTATTTTGATCCGTCGCGTGAATACGAACAGTCGCTGGTACAGGCCATGGCCCATACCCAATGCCAGTTCCTGGTGATTTCGTTTACCACCGACTGGCGTTTCTCGCCTTCGCGTTCGCAGGAAATTGTCGATGCGCTGATTAGCAACCATAAACCGGTCAGCTATTTAGATATTGATGCCGAACAGGGCCATGACTCCTTCCTGTTCCCGATTCCGTTATATGTCAAATCTTTAAGAGCATTTTTGGGAGGTGCAGAACACCTCAAGGCAACCCCGCAGGAGGCTGTGTAATGCGTATTGATCAGCAACTTGCCGAAAAGTGGATTAAGCCCGGTTCCCGCGTTTTAGACCTCGGTTGTGGTGATGGTGAACTGCTGGCCCACATGAGTAAAAAGCACAATATTCGTGCTTACGGCCTGGAAATTGACCAAGAAAAGATTGCAATTGCCGTCAGTCGGGGGTTAAATATCATCCAACAAGACTTAAACCTCGGTTTAAGCCGCTTTGCCGACCAGTCTTTTGACTATGTGGTCATGGCACAAGCCTTGCAAGCTGTAGATGCACCTGACGTATTATTGCGTGATATGGTGCGTGTCGGAAAACAGGCGATTATTACCTTTCCGAACTTTGCCCACTGGAAGGCCCGTTCTTTCCTGGCACTGAAAGGAAAAATGCCGGTTTCAGAAGCTTTGCCGTATATGTGGTACAACACCCCAAACATCCACCTCTGTACTTTCCGTGATTTCGAAGCACTCTGTGCTGAAAACAATATCCGTATTATTAATCGACTCGCTGTGAATGGGGATCAACAAGTTAGTTTACTCAGTAAACATATCCCGAATCTGTTTGGTGAAGTCGCAATTTATCGAGTGAGCGCTCTATGAAAAAATTATTATTAAGCACGACGCTACTGGTTGGACTTTTTAGCCTGCAGGTGCATGCAGATTATGTGGCACCAGGCAGTTCGGTATCGAGCCAGGCCGCCCAGTATTCGGTGATGGACATTCAGGGTTTGATTAAAGCTGCCAAAGCCGGTCAGGCCGGTGCGCAGTTCTATCTGGCAACCAAATATCTGCATGGTCAGGATGTCGCCAAAGATGAACGTCAGGCCTTTGCCTGGTATAAAGCCGCTGCCGATCAGGGACTGTCTTCAGCCCAATTGAACGTAGGCCGTATGCTGGCTGATGGCATTGGCACCAAAAAAGATGAAGTCCTGGCCCGTCAGTATTTTGAAAAAGCGGCCAGCCGCGGTGATAATCGCGCCAGCTTTAACTTGGCGATGATGGAAGAGAAAAAGAAAAACTATATGGGTGCTTATCAGTGGTATGAACTGTCTACCCGTGATGGCATGCTCGACAATAAAGTGATTTCTTTATCTGAAGGCAAAAAAACGGCTTTAGCTGCCAACCTGACCCAGGAACAGATTCGTCAGGCGCGTGACCGTGCCGACAAATGGATTCAGGCGCAATAAGCCAGGTTCAAAAACACTAGCACCTTCGGGTGCTTTTTTCATGCCTGCTGTCTGGTGGTTTTCGGTTAAACTAGCCGGCATGTTTTCAATCATGAGTAATTCGAGATGACTGCACCTGCTTGGCTCTCTCAAGGCACCCTGGTTCTAGCCAGCAATAACAAAGGCAAAATTGCGGAATTTGAAAAACTGTTTGCAGAACTGAATTTACCGGTTGATGTCATCCCGCAAGGCCAGCTTAATATTGAAGATGCCATTGAAGATGGCCTGAGCTTTGTTGAAAATGCGATTATTAAAGCGCGTCATGCCTCTAAAATTTCTGGCAAACCCGCGATTGCTGATGATTCCGGGATTTGCGTACCGGCACTGGACGGCGCACCGGGAATTTACTCTGCCCGTTATGCCGGCGCACATGGCAATGATGCCGCCAATAATGAAAAACTGCTGGCAGACTTACTGCCTTTACGCAAAGATGGAACAGCGATTGAAGGTATGTTTGTTTGTGTGCTGGCCCTAGTGCAGCATGCCGAAGATCCATTGCCACAAATTTTCCAGGGCATCTGGCAAGGTGAAATTCTGGATGCACCACGTGGTGAAAATGGTTTTGGTTATGATCCACTGTTCTGGTTACCGGAGCTGGGTATTTCCAGCGCCGAGATGAGCAAGGAAGAAAAAAATAAGATCAGCCATCGAGGTCAGGCGATGCAGCTGTTTAAAGCGAGTTTGGAGAAGTAACATCCTTTTAAAACTCCTCCCTTTGAAAAAGGGAGGCTGGGAGAGATTCTTCTATACATCTTTCTTCTGACGCTAAAATATTGCTCATTTCTACAAAGGGTTTCCGTAAATCCCCCTCTTTAATAAAGAAGGACTTTCAAAAACTTTTATACCCTCTCTCTAACTCTCTCCCAAAGGGAGAGAGAACTTTTTGATTTATAAACCCGGCACCACCGCATGCACCACCACGCCATATACGCCAATCAAAATCGCACTGGCAATCGTTCCTGAGGCAATATATTTGGCAGAATCACCGGTGCCCTGATAATGGGTTTCTAGTGCCACAATATTGGCAGCCGGTGGCAGCAGGAAAAACATCAGCATGACGGCATAAATCAAGGTCTGCTGCGGAATGGGTAAACACCAGTACGCCACAGCACATAGCAACAAGGCCAGCGGAATACGTGCGACCAGTAAACCCAAGCTGCGTTTTAAGTCAGCCCAGCCAATCCGGACTTTACTCAGCCACATCCCCAGCACACACATGCCGGCAAAGGTCACCAGTACTTTATTGCTTTGGTAAATGACTTGTAGCCAGGTCTGATGTTCAAACTGGCTCACATCCCAAAAAGACAGAATACCCGCCAGACTCAGGGCAATCACCGGCGGTGAAAGCAGCACATTTTTAACAATAAACTTTAATTCTTGCCGGGTCTGGCTCACCGCCATCACCGCACAAACATTGCCAAATAAGGATCCGCCAATATACAGCGCCACAATAATACTGCTGGCCGCAGGTCCAAACAGGGCCAAGGCAAAGGGAAAACCCAGCCAGGCCCCATTTAAATAACTGAAGCACAGTGCGATCAGTTTATCTTTTTGCAAGATATAAAAGACCGCAAAGAAAAGGATGGAACTGATCAGACTAAAACCAATCAGCCACAAGCTGCCGTCCTGATAAAACACCATGTTGTAGATAATCAGTAACGGAATAAACAGCCGGGCCAGTAACATCGCTAGCACCGGACGCACCGGCTTTAAATACGCGACCCCGAAGTATCCAATCAGAAATGAAATTAACGGAAGCAGCAGCACCATGCGGGTACACAGAAAGGTAAAAAGTGGTGATTATCCTAACATAATTGATGGCAAAACATGCTTTTAGCCCATCTGTTGTCTTTGAATCGCAATATTCCTGTCACCTCGCTGTCATCTAGACCTGTTGAGATATGTCTTGAATTAAAAAGAGGTAAATATTATGGCTGGTTTATCGATCTGGCACGTTCTGATTTTTGCAATTGTGGTAATTCTTCTGTTTGGTACATCTAAACTGAAAAACCTGGGTAAAGATGTGGGCGGTGCGGTTAAAGACTTTAAAAAATCAATTAAAGATGATGAAACGACCACTGCGGCCCTGAACGAGCCACGGACCATTGAACATCAGGCGACATCATCTGATGTTAACACGACTGTAAAACAATAATTTTTCAGGTAATTTTGTTATGCTCAATATTGGAATGACGGAGCTGCTGTTTTTCGGCATCATTGCATTATTGGTGCTGGGTCCAGAAAAGCTGCCTGAAGCTGCACGTTTTGTTGGAAAGTGGTACGGCAAAATTAAACGTACCATCAGCAATGTGCAAAATGATATTGATCGGGAACTTCGACTTTCTGAACTGCGTGAACAGATGCAACAGGAAATGGCACGTATTCAGGAACTTGAGCAAAAAATGCAGTCTCAGATGCATGAGCTAAAACAACAAAAAATATTCGCGGAAGAACAACCGAACCAGACCGCTGCAACGGATAATAAAAATTTGCCGACGCGTTATACCTTTATTGCCCCGCAACCTTCGCTGTTGCTGCGTCCTCAGCATCAACCGCTAACCGCGACTGAAGCTATCCCTCCGACCACATCACAATTTACCGATTATAAGGTGGCTGTATGAGTCAAAGTTCTCCTTCTCAATTGCCAGCGGCGACAGTGGGCGAGCAAGCTGCTTTAGAAGAAATGCCGATCACCAAACATCTGGTGATTCTGCGCAAGCATTTATTTAAGATTGTGGGCCTGGTTATTGCGCTGTTTTTCTGCTTATTGCCTTTTGCCAATCGCACCTATCAGATTTTATCTGAGCCGCTGCGTGCGCAGTTGCCGACTTCATCGACCATGATTGCTACCGATGTCACGGCCACCTTTATGGCACCGTTTAAGCTGAACTTTTTTGTGGCGTTGATGATTGCGATGCCGTTTATTATTTATCAGCTGTGGGCTTTCGTAAAACCAGCATTATATGAAAAAGAGAAAAGCCTGGCATTGCCGTTGCTCATAAGCAGTATTGCCCTGTTCTATATTGGGATTTCATTTGCTTACTTTATTGCACTGCCGTCAATTTTGCATTTTTTCATCAGTGTGTCGCCGGAAACGGTTGCCCCGATGACGGATATTAATAGCTATCTGACCTTTTGTTTGAAGCTGTTTTTGGTGTTCGGGTTTACCTTTGAAATTCCAATTATTACCCTATTACTGATTTTAATTGGTGTGGTCAGTACCCAGCAGCTGGTCGAGAAACGCCGCTTTATTATTGTTGGCTGTTTCTTTGTTTCGATGTTTGTTACCCCACCGGATGCACTGTCGATGATTATGCTGGCTCTTCCAATGTGGATGTTATTCGAATTGGGCTTATTTGCAGGCAAGCTGATTGAGAAGCGTCGGCTGGCTGCAGAATAAGTTTTTACAAACCCGATTAAAAAAGAGCAGCTCCGGCTGCTCTTTTTTATTTTAGTAAACCATTGTTCTTATTTAACTTTTTTGAAATATTTTCTTCAAGGTACTGTCATATTCAGCGGGTAGTTTATTTCTAGCTTTTAAGCAGCAACCAAGCCATTAAAGAAAAGCTAGGACTTTTAAATGAACAACGATGAAATGATTCCGTGTCAGGATCTGACCGAAGATAGTAACACTTCAAATAATACGCATTTTCAAACGATTCTTGATCAACATATGAATCGTCGTGGTTTTATTGCAAAAACTACAAGTGGGGCAATGGCATTAGCATTTGCAGCAAGCGTGAGCGGCTGTTCAGATGATGATAATGATTCTGCTAATTCAGGTGAAAATCCAACTACTCCTCCAGACACAACCTCTCCTGATCAGCATGAGTGGAGCGATCTGAACGCCCGCCCGAATAAATTAACCTTTGAACCTGTGAGAAAAAATACAGCGAACTTCTTCAGTGTTCCTGCAGGTTACCAGCTAAAAGTGTTATATGCAGTAGGCGATCCAATTAACCCTACTTATCCAGAAAAAACCGATGCTGAACTACCATCAGGTGCATCTTATCAATTCCGTGCCGGCGATAACCATGATGGTATGAGCTTCTTCGGTATGCATCCAACCAACAAAAACTATGCTGCCAAAGAATCAAAACAAGGCTTGCTGGTATTAAACCATGAGTATCTGCAGCAATCTCAGTTACATACCCCTGTGGGCACGATTTCAGTAGATGGCATCCGCCCTGAAGATCAGGTTTTACGTGAAGTAAATGCTCACGGTGTATCTGTTGTTGAAATTAGCAAAGATGAAAATACCCAAGACGTTAAAATTAATTTAAATTCTGAATTTAACCGTCGTATTACTGCCGCAACTGAAATGGAAATCCGTGGTCCAGCGCGCGGTTCTGATCTGGTTAAAACCCGATTCTCTCAAGACGGTACTTTAACACGTGGTACATTTGCAAACTGCGGTAACGGTTATACACCTTGGGGGACATATCTGACTGCAGAAGAAAACTGGAGCGGTTATTTCGCTCGTCAAGCCAATGACACACGTGCCATTGCAAAAGAAGAAATTGCCTTATCACGTTATGGTCGTGGTGGTGCTAATGCCCGTTCTTCGCAATATTTATGGAATACTCCAGTTGCCGAGTTAACTGGTGACAAAGATCTGTATGATCGTTGGGATATTTCAGTTAAAGGTGAAAACGCGCTAGCAGACTACCGTAATGTCATGAACACTTGTGGCTTTATTGTTGAAATTGACCCGTTTAGCGCAACTGAACGTCCAGTAAAACGTACTGCACTCGGCCGTTTTGCACATGAAGATTGTCGTTGTAGTAACCCGATCCCTGGTCAGCCATTAGCGTTCTATATGGGTGATGATGCGACAGGTGAATATATCTATAAGTTCGTATCAGATGCAGTGTGGGACCCTAAAGATGTCAACGGCGGCTATGCTGCTGGCGACAAATATATGAATAACGGTACATTATATGTTGCCAAGTTCAATGATGATGGTACCGGTGAATGGTTAGAACTGTCGCATAACCAGAATGGCCTCACCTCTGCGAATGCAATCTATCCTTTCTCCGGTCAGGATGATGTCGTTGTTCATGCCCGTCTTGCTGCAGACCACGTTGGTGCAACCAAAATGGACCGCCCAGAATGGGTTGCAGTGAACCCTGAAAATGGCGAAGTTTATGTCACCTTAACCAATAACAGCAGCCGTGGTCGTTCGTATCCAACTGATGCCGCTAACCCACGTAGCTATATTGACTTCAAGGGCACAAGCGCAAGTAGTTTCGGAAACATGAATGGCCATATTATTCGCTTCCGTGAAGAAGGCGACACGGTAGCCGCTACAGCATTTAAATGGGATATCTTCTTATTTGGTGCTGAAGCACGCGCTGAGTCAAACATCAACCTGTCTGGTCTAGACGATATGAACGACTTCTCTAGCCCGGATGGTATGTGGTTTGACCCACGTGGTATCCTTTGGATTCAAACCGATGATGGTCAATATACAGATGAAACCAACTGTATGATGCTTGCAGCACTTCCAGGTTCAGTCGGTGATGGCGGTACCGCGATTGCAGCAAGTACCAAAGCAGGTGGTCAAGAAACAATTGTGGGCGCACAGCTTTCTAATGACCGTGTCCGCCGCTTCCTGGTTGGTCCATCTGGCTGTGAAATTACCGGGGTAACCATTACACCTGACTATAAAGCGATCTTTGTCAATGTTCAGCATCCAGGTGGTGCTTGGCCAGCAAACCAAAGTACCCGCTACAGTGCGTTAGGTAAAGTTCCTCGTTCAGCTACTGTGGTCATCACCCGTAAAGACGGTGGTCCGATTGCAGGTGAGGCACTAGAGCAAGCATAAAACGCTTTCTCTTAAGCATCCTTAAACTTAAAAATACCGGCTTGATGCCGGTATTTTTTATTTCTGTAGTGGAATATTCAGCTCCACGATCTGCCCGGCGGTTTCACCCTGCTGGCTTTTCTCTAACCAGTGCCATTGCTGAGCATTTAATCTTAAAATATTGGAACAGCGTGTACCATACGCCGGACTCTGAATAAAGGTCGACGACAATAACTCTTCCAGCTCGACAGAAATGCCGGTTTCTGGCAATAAATCTGCAATCACCTTGCGTTCATCTTCCAAAATATCCCAGGCAGCATGCTGCAGATCTGCTTCTGGCAACTGGGCTTGCTGTAACATCGGTAAAAATTCTTGGGTAAAGCGTTTACGCAAATGGCCGGTTTTTTCCCAATGCTCGCCCATTAAGCCATTGGACACCACATATACCCCTTTGGCCAGCACTTGCGGCGCCTCCCCTCGGTTGCTCATATACACCGCCTGTTCCCGGTCGCCGACAAATAAATTAAAGCCGGCATAATCGCACTGGCGCGGCTCCAAGGCTTGCGCAAAGCGAATTGGACTTAATTCAGATTCCAGAAAATCCTGAATCAGATGCCCGCGTGAGGTCGGATAATTGTGCTGATCCTGTCCATTACGAAAATTGGTAACAATGGCCCAGCGGCCTCTGGCGGTCACGCCCATCCAGGTGCCACCCGACTCCAAGTCCTGTCCGGCATAAATCGGGCTATTTTCCCAGGCATGCAACGCCGCAGTTGGACGCTGATAAAACTCATCACGGTTTGAAATTAAACATAAAGGCAGCTCATCCAGAACCTGCCAGGCAAAGGCCACAATACACATAATTTCCTGCTCGCTATCTTTACACATTGAATGTACAACATTTTTCATCTTATTCAGCTAAAATCTGTGCAAAACAGAATGACAAGGAACAGGAATGCTGACCTATCCAAATATTGATCCGGTGGCGATATCGCTGGGTCCCTTACAAGTCCACTGGTATGGACTGATGTATTTACTGGCCTTTTTATTTGCCTGGGGTCTGGCCACCTATCGCGCCAAGCAGCGTGGCTGGACGCCGGACATGGTTTCGGACCTGATCTTTTACGGCGCGCTGGGTGTAGTCATTGGCGGCCGTGTCGGTTATGTGTTCTTTTATGGCTTTGAGCAGTTTCTGGCTAACCCGGTGTGGCTGTTTCAAGTCTGGACCGGGGGCATGAGTTTCCACGGTGGTTTCCTGGGGGTCATGCTGGCCATGCTGTTCTGGTGCAAAAAATACCAGATGACCTGGTTCCAAACCCTGGACTTTATTGCACCCTGTGTCCCGACCGGGCTGATGTTTGGACGCATCGGCAACTTTATTGGTGGCGAGTTATATGGCCGTCCGGTCACTGATCCAAACTTTGCACTGGGCATGATTTTCCCGACCGATCCACTACAGCTGGTACGTCATCCATCACAGTTGTATCAGGCGCTGTTTGAAGGGCTGCTGTTATTTATTCTGCTGTGGTGGTTCAGTTCCAAACCGCGTCCACGTATGGCGGTTTCGGCACTGTTCCTGATTGGTTATGGTCTGGCGCGTTTTGTGGTGGAATTCTTCCGCGAACCGGACAATGGTCAGCTATTTATTGCCTGGATGAGTAAAGGCCAATTCCTGAGTCTGCCAATGATTCTGGTCGGTCTCTGGATGATGTGGTACGCCTACCAGAAAAAAATCTATGACTGGGGCCCACAGAAAAATAGTTAAACCGGAGCGAGGCATTGGCCTCGCTTTTTTTATGCCATTTTTGCTAAAGTGCATGCACCCTTGCACAATTCATCTGGTGGGCTATGCTCGAATTCTGGTTTAATCCCAACGTATCCGTACTGCAAAAACTCATGCTGTTTATTCTAATTGCAGTGGTCACCGGCGTTTTATACTGGATGCAACCGCTGGCCTATGATGCCATCCTGATGTTTATGGGCACCGGAATTATTTTTCTGATTTGCCGTTACTGCAAAATTCATTTTGCGGCACAACGTCCCACCGGTTTACTGTATCGCCTGCTGACCTGGATTCCGATTGCCCTGCTGTTGGCACTAATTTTCATGAATATGCAACAGGGTGAAATTTTATTACCGGGCGCACAAGGACTTGGCTTTATGGCTCTGGCAATTTGTCTGTTCTCGCCACTGTCATTGCTGCATCAACATCAGGATCAGGCATAAATGCTCAGTTTCTGGTATTCCGCGCGTTGTCATCGTCAGCTCAAACTGATGATCTGTATTGGTACCTGTCTGCTGATTTATCTGGCCTCGACGCAGGCACAGCTGCCACCGTTTTGGGTCATCCTCAGTCTGATTCTGGGCATGGGCTTACATCTGCTGTATCAATGGAGCAATCGTCGTTCCTGGCCAGAACATCAGCGCAGACTGATGTACGGGGGATTGAATCTGGCACCGCTGCTCCTGCTGGCCGTATTGCTGCTGTTTCTACCGAAAATGCAACTTTGGGCCATGGCCTTGCAAGCACTCGGCTTTATCTTGGTAGGACTGTTTATGGTGTCGATCTACCAGCAACGTGCCAAACGGTTTGACTCCTAAGCTTTATTTTCCTGTCCAATTTTTTGCATTTTAATAACCTGTGTAGCAGTTGCTGCACAGAAAACCGGGCTGAATTTACACTGCATACATGCCGAAACAGGAGCGCTAACAACAATAACCCGAATCCCGTTCAGCCTGCTTAGAATAACTGCAGTCTTTATGAAAATAATTCAGGAAGTTGTTTATGAATTCAGAACTGAACACCATTTCCGGTTTTAACCTGCAACGTTATTTGGGCACCTGGTACGAAATTGCCCGTTTGCCAATGCGCCATGAACCCGAAGACAGTACCGATATTTCCGCCACCTACAACCTGAATGAAGATGGTAAAGTGCGCGTACAAAACCGCCGTCTGGATGGTCAAGGTCAACTAGATGAATCGATTGGTGAAGCCACCCCAGTCGATGCTGAACATGGCAAACTGGAAGTCAGCTTCTTGCCAGAAGGCCTGCGCTGGATTCCGTTTACCAAAGGTGATTACTGGATTTTAAAACTTGATCCGGAGTATCAGACCGCACTGGTCGGTGACCCGAGCCGCAAATATTTATGGTTGCTGCATCGTCATCCACAGCTGGATGAAGCCACACAAAATGAATATCTGGCGCAGGCCAAAAGTCTGGGTTATGACCTGAGTGATCTGATTTACACCCCGCACACCGGCCGGCCAACCGCATAAGCTGCCACTATTTTGCTGAGGCATCTTTTTTAAGATGCCTTTTTTAATGATGATGAATATTCATCTCGGCCCGGCATCAATGTTATGATGGCTGCACTTTTATGTGCTCATTTAAAGCCAAGATCTTCAATACAGCCAGCCTTTTGCGCTGCAATGAAGGTCGACACAGGAGCCACATCACTATTTGATTGAGAGAATTTCATGCGCCAATATCTTGACCTGTTACAACATATCCTTGACCACGGCGGCGACAAAGGCGACCGTACCGGCACGGGAACCCGTTCTGTATTCGGTCATCAGATGCGCTTTGATCTGTCTCAGGGTTTTCCGCTGTTAACCACCAAAAAAGTGCATTTCCGTTCAATTGTGATTGAACTGTTATGGTTCCTGAAAGGTGATACCAACGTTCAGTATCTGCAGGACAACAAAGTTACGATTTGGGATGAATGGTCAACGGCAGAACAGACGGCGCGTTTCGGCCGTCCTGAAGGCGAGCTTGGTCCGGTATATGGCCATCAGTGGCGTAACTTTGGCGCCAGCAAAAATGCCGATAACAGCTATAATCAGGATGGTTTTGACCAGATTTCCTGGCTAATCAATGAGATTAAAACCAACCCGAATTCACGCCGTTTAATTGTATCGGGCTGGAATCCGCAGGAAGCCGGTCAGGTGGCGTTACCGCCTTGTCATACCCTGTTCCAGTTTTTTGTTCATAACGGCAAACTCTCTTGCCAGCTGTATCAGCGTAGTGCCGATGTATTTCTTGGCGTGCCGTTCAATATTGCCAGCTATGCGCTGCTGACCCATATGATTGCCCAGGTATGTGATCTAGAGGTTGGTGATTTTGTCTGGACCGGCGGCGATACCCATTTATATGCCAACCATTTTGAACAGGCACAACTGCAACTCAGTCGTGAACCGCTGGGGCTGTGCCAGCTGAAACTGAACCCGGACGTCAAAGATCTGTTCGCGTTTAAATTTGAAGATATTGAAATTGTCGGTTATGAGTCACATCCGGCAATTAAGGCCCCGGTAGCGGTTTAAAGCCAATTAATTCCGGACAAATGCCCCATCCCCCTTTCATCGAGGGGGATTTTACATTTTAATAGGGTTAATTTTTCGCATGAGATATGGATGAAACAGCATGGCATTTCAAGGTTTAGAAGTCGTACACGTGGTGGCCATGGATCAGCAGCGCTGTATTGGAAAGGCCAATGATTTGCCGTGGCATATTTCTGCCGACTTAAAACATTTTAAGGAAATCACCCAAGACGGCGTGGTGGTGATGGGCCGTAAAACCCTGGAATCAATGGGGCGTGCCTTACCGAAACGTGTCAATTGGGTGATTACCCGAGATCCAAACTGGGCCTTTGAGGGCACCAAAATCGCCTATTCTATTGAGGAAGCTTTAACTCAGGCCGTAGCTGATGTGCAGGCTTCAGAAAAGCCGGACAGTATTTTTATTATTGGCGGTGGTGAAATCTTTAAACAGACCATGGATATTGCCGACCGTCTGGAACTGACCCATGTCGAGCTGGATGTGCAGGGCGATGCGCATTATCCGGAAATTCCGGCAGCCTTCCAGAAAGTCAGTGCCGAGCAACATTTGGATGACAAAACTGGCATTGCATTTGAGTTTGCCAGCTACCGAAAATAAAGCTTATTTTCTGAATGAATTCATCAGCATGCAGACACCCCAACAGCCCGAGCTGGCACAGCGTTTGATTCAAGGCAGTTTGCATGGCCTGTTTAGCCTGTTTGTAATTGGCAGCTCGATCTGGCTGGTGCTGATTTTGTGGTTTCAGCAGCCGTTTGGGCTGCTTTTTAGCCGGATCTTGATTGGCCTGTGGATTGCCTTTGCCATGAGCATTCTGGGCATCTATATCAGCCGGCATCTGATTAGCCGTAAACTGGATGTGCTGATTTATCTGCTGGTGTTTCTGTGCAGCCAGCTCTGGTATTTTGGCCTGCCACCTCGCCAGGACCGCGACTGGAATCCCGAAGTGGCGCAGCTGTTACATTCCGAGCGTCACGGCGATCAGGTCATTCTGCACAATGTGCGTAACTTTAACTGGCACAGCGATGGTTCCTACGGGCAGCGCTGGGAAAGTCGCCATTATGACCTGAACCAGATTCGGGGCGTCAACATCATCACTTCCTACTGGATGGGACCACAAATTGCCCACACCCTGGTCAGTTTCGATTTTGCCAATACCGCACCGCTGACTTTTTCGATTGAAATCCGCAAAGAACGCCATGAAGAATTTTCTTCGCTGGGCGGATTCTTCCGCAAATATGAACTGAGTCTGGTGGCAGCGGATGAAAAAGATATTATCTATACCCGCAGTAATATTCGCGGCGAACAGGTCTATTTTTTCCCGCTGAAGATGCCACGGGACATGCAAAAAGCCCTGTTTCTAGAATATCTGGCCAAAGCCGATGAACTGGCACAACAGCCCAAATGGTATAACACCCTGACCAGTAACTGCACTACCCTGGTCTTTGACATGGTGCAGGCAGTATCCAACCAGACCTTGCCCACCGATTATCGCCTGCTAGCTTCGGGTTATTTACCCAATTATTTGTATGATTTACAGGCGCTTGATCAGAGCTTAAGCATTGAAAGCTGGTATCAGCGCGCTTATATCAATCCGCGTGTGGAACAGCCGGGCCGGCTGGACAGTGCACAATTTTCAGCACTAATCCGGCAGGGTTTGCCCGCTCCTGGCGCCCAGTCAAATCAATGATACAATTTTAACTGGCGATCAAATTTAAAATTTGTTTAGATACATCCATCAGCTTTAAAATAAAGAAAAATCCATATGCTTAAACATCTTGCTGCCGTTGCCCTTTTAGGTTCAGCCCTAGTTTTTAGCGGCTGTGAAACTTTACCAACCCCGGGTGCTACCGTTGAAACTGCCAATCTTGTCCAGCTGCAAAACCGCACTTGGATTGTGACCCAGATTGGCAATACCGCGGTTCGCACCGAACCGACTGCCCACAATATTCCAAGCCTGCAATTTGATAGCGCCACCCAACGCGTTAGCGGTGCCGATGGCTGTAACCGGATTATGGGCAGCTACAGCGCCGGCCGTGACACGCTAACGCTAAGCCAAATGGCTGGCACCCGTATGGCCTGCCTCAACAGCAATGGCATTGATCAGAAATTCAATGAAGCACTGGCCAAAGTGACCCATTATCAGGTCTTTGGTAAAACCCTGAAACTGCTGGATCGTTATGGCAATTTGCTGATTCAGCTGGAAAGTGCCGTACAACCGCGTTAATACTGCACCGGCCTGCACCTTTGCAGGCCTTTTTTATGAACGATTGAAAACAGAAGGCTGACCCTATGCAACAGGCAATTTTTGGTGGTGGATGTTTCTGGTGTACCGAAGCGGTATTTCTCCAACTGCGCGGTGTGGCCAAAGTGGTGAGTGGCTATGCCGGCGGCCAGATGGACAATCCAAATTATGAAGCGGTGTGCAATGGTGATACCGGCCATGCTGAAGTCATTCTGATTGATTTCGATGACAGTCAAATCAGCTATACCCAGCTGTTAAATGTGTTCTTTGCCACCCATGACCCGACCACGCTTAACCGTCAGGGCAATGATGTCGGCAGCCAGTATCGTTCGGTGATTTATTATTTAAATCCGGAGCAGCAGCAACAGGCCGAACAGATGATCCAGCAGCTCAAAGCCGAGGGCATTGCTGTGGTCACCGAAGTGACCGCTGCACCGCGTTTTTATCCGGCAGAGGCCTATCATCAGAACTTCTTTGCCAATAACCCAACCCAAGGCTATTGCAACTTTGTAATTCCACCCAAACTGATGAAGCTGCATAGCAAGTTTCAGGATTTACTCAAAGACTGAAACCAGGAAGGCTCGAAAAGCGCCATAAAAAAGGACTGCAATTGCAGTCCTCGTCGTCTGGGGAGGCGGTTAAGCCTGAACAAAAGTGCTCCAGACAAATTCCCGGGTTTTGCCCTGCAAACGCATACTTAACTGGTCATGGGCCTTTAAGGCACCCACCCCGGCCGGAGTACCGGTCATTACCACATCGCCCGGCTCCAAACTAAAACTGTGGCTAATTTCAGCCAGTAGCGCACCAATTTCAAAAATCAGCAGCGCGGTATGCCCCTGCTGACGCAGTTCGTCATTAATATGCAGCGTATAGTGCACATCTTTCCAGTCATTAATTTCTGCAACATCGACCCAGTCTGCCAGTACACAAGCCCCATCAAAGGCTTTGGCTCGTTCCCATGGATGGCCTTTCTGTTTCAGTTCATCCTGCAAGTCACGCAAAGTGAGGTCCAGCCCCAAAGTCACCGCCCCCACGGCCTGCAAGGCTTTTTGCGGATCGGTTTCTGCCTTTAAGGGCTGGTCAATACGCAGGCTGAGTTCACATTCATAATGACAGCTGCCCCAGGCCGGATTCCAGGCAATCCCGGCAGATAACGGACGCAGGCTGCTCGGCGGTTTAATAAACAGCACCGGACGATCAGGAACCGCATTGCCCAGTTCTTTGGCATGATCCGCATAACTGCGACCCACACAGACAATTTTGGATGGACGTGTATTCATGATCTTCCCTCTTATGATGTGATGGTTTTAACAGGCTTATTTTTTAAAGGTATTTTCAAACAGGGTCTGATCGGCTGTGCTTTCAAACACGCGTTTTGGCACAATAATCACCATGCGGTTTTTCAGCTCAATCATATAGGTCAGCTTGCCTGAAGCAAAATTCTGAACTTCGTTATAGTGCACCACTTTGTCACGGCCATTGGCAGAAATCTCGGCATAATCCTGATACAGCGCAATGCCCTGTTCGCTTTTTCCAAACTGGTATTTGACAAACTGACGCTTAAACATCATCGGCAGGAACCAGTAGCGCATCAGCATCTGTAGCACCAGAAAAAATACCCCCAGCGCCAGATAGTAACGACCTACACCATCGAGGCCCAAATAAATGCCCCAGGCAATAATCCCGACACTGATTAACGGGGTAATAAAACGGGTAAACTGTTTTTTACCAAAGGTGGCCAGAGCAAAGCCATCCTGAGATTCTTCCAGATTTAAAAAATAACGTAGCGACAAGGCAGGCTTGAGTTCCGACATCGGCTCATCATCAAATCAGTTAAATTACGCTAAATATTACACCAGAATAGGTGATTTCCTTATTCTTTTTCTCGCCAGTGCTGTCATGATGATGCTGCAACCACCATTCAAAAAATAACCCTATTCAAAACGGGATGATTCGCTCATCTCCACAGCAAAAACAGGATGTTTTATGCCACAGACGCACACCCGATTGATCGCCCTGCTTTGCAGTCTGCTGCTGCCGGTTTCTGCCTGGGCCAGTTTAGTTCGCTGGACAGGAAAAATACCAGGCAGTTTACAAGGCTATGGCGGCAGTGCCGAACAGCTGGCCGCGCTGACCGGAGATGGAATTCTGATTTATGCGCATGCCGCGCAACCGATTCAGCTGCCAACCTTCGCATCTACAAAACGTGGCAAATTTTATAGTGCTGCGGTGGTGCTGCCAGTGCCCAGTCACACAGTTGCGGCGCTGCTGAGTGATTATTCAGGCTATGCCCAGCTGTTTCCGACCTTCAAAAGCGCCAAGATGCTGGAGCAGCGTCAGCACATCAGTCAGGTCAAATACCGGATTCATATTCCCACACCTATTCCGGTGCTGAACTTTAAAGATGATGTGATCTTGCAACATCAGCGCACCGACAACAGTATTGAAACCCTGGTGATTGACGCGCCCATTCCGTATGGCGCCGGAAAAATAGAATGGTTTGCCTTGTCGGCCCATCAGACGCTGGTCACAGTCACCCACTGGGGAGATTTGGCGCAGCCCAAAGGTTTTTTATTTCGTACTATTCTAAATGCCCTGCCCGATGCCAAACTGGGCCTGCCGGCCGGCACCAATGCCTTTATTCTGGAAGCACTGCAACGTAAATTTAAAAACACCACACCCCGAGCCCTACCCGCCGGCGAGGTGCCAGCACCTGAATTAAGTACCAACCAGATGAACAAAATCCGGCAGATCAGCCAGAAATCGCAAGAACCCGTATCCTTTATTTTACCGGCCTATCAGGTGTCCTATGGTGCACAGCAGGAAGTTATGCGTTTTAGCAGCAGCTATCAGTACTATGCCCAGCCAGCAAGCAAGCTAAAACCCTGGCTTGAACCGCAAGCCTACCAGCGCCTATTTCCACGGCAAATTAAACAGGTCAAGATTCAACAACCCTCTGCCCGGCAACTGGATGCCAACTATAAAATTTCAGTCGGGCTGGGCGTGATTCAGATTCCGTTTGATTTTAAACTGCGTTTTCAGGCACAAGGCACTCTGGAGCAGCAGTTTCAGGCGGTGGGGGGAGATTTACGCTATGTGCAAGGCGGCATGCAGATTTTGCCGCAAGCCGAGGGCAGTTTACTGAATGTGACCAGCGCCATGAACATTGATGCGCAGGCACCGTTTTTATTACGCGCCATGCGCAGTATGCCGTATCACGAGCTGCTGCCGGCATTGGGTGGCAATACCGTGCTGACCTTAAAGATTCAACAGAAGATCAAATAATGCGGGAATGTTTTAGTAAATTATAGACACAAAAAAACCGCAACATGTGCGGTTTTTTCAGAATTCTTTATCAAGATTGGTGCGCTCAGAGAGATTCGAACTCCCGACCCCTTAGTTCGTAGCCAAGTGCTCTATCCAGCTGAGCTATGAGCGCGACGTCTTGATGGGGTGCATTATACGGGCTTTTCGGTATTTGTTAAGTCTTATTTCATAAAAATGCAACCAAATGGATAGATATTGGACAAATCATGTATTTGTGCGCTGATTTTATACAAATTTTAAATTGCAGTTGAAATTGTAACAAATAAGGAAGCCGGCAGATGCAGCTGATTAGCCAAATTGCAGGCACAAAAAAACCGCAACATGTGCGGTTAATTGTTCAAGTTGGTGCGCTCAGAGAGATTCGAACTCCCGACCCCTTAGTTCGTAGCCAAGTGCTCTATCCAGCTGAGCTATGAGCGCGTCACTTGTGTCGTCTATATTAGACTGCGTTATTTCCTGGTTTACTTATTGGTGCGCTCAGAGAGATTCGAACTCCCGACCCCTTAGTTCGTAGCCAAGTGCTCTATCCAGCTGAGCTATGAGCGCGACATAAGTAAAGTGGCGGTGAGAGAGGGATTCGAACCCTCGATACAGTTGCCCGTATGCGTCCTTAGCAGGGACGTGGTTTCAGCCACTCACCCATCTCACCGTAACGTGCCGCCATAATACAAATTTAACTGTAGCACTGCAAGCGCAGTCACTCTATTTTTTGCAGTTTTTTGCTCAATTAAATATTTTTTAAACAATTTATTGCTTCTAGCCTGGCATTTTCTGCAAATTTACGGGGAATGTGATTTTATCTACTCGCAATCATCTTAAAATAAAGACTTAAAACACATTATTGCAATCATTTACGTGCAGTCTGACGCTGCATGACTTATGCTAAACCTATCTTCTGACTTGAAGCCAAAGACATGATGAAAAACTGGGTCGATCCTGAAGCAAAAGCTGAAGCCGAACGTTACGATAATCCGATTCCAAGTCGCACACTGATTCTTGAAAGTATTGAAAAACTGCAACAGGCCCAGTCGCATGCCGACTTGGTTGAATATTTTGAAATTGCCGATCAGAAAAGTATTGATGCCCTGAGCCACCGCTTAATTGCCATGGTGCGTGATGGCCAGCTCATGAAAGACGGATTCAAGTTCCAGCTTGCCGCCGAGCAGCCTACCCATGAAGCCACGGTCTACATTAATAGCAAGGGTCTGGGTTCTGCCCATATTGACGGACAAAATGACATCCTGCTACCCGAGCGTGAATTGCGTCTGGTGTTTAATGGCGATCGCGTCAAAGTGCGCCAGACCTCGGTCGATCGCAAAGGCAAAGCCTGGGGCTTTATTACCGAAGTCCAGCAGCGCCGTGTGAAACAGATCATTGGCAAACTGTCGATGTATGACGGTGAATATTTTATTCAGCCGGGCAATCCGAACAGCCATCAGCCGGTGACTTTAGAAAAAGAGCTGGTTGAACACGCCAAACTGAATCTGGGCGATTCGGTCCGCGTCGCCATTGATGACTATCCAAGCCGTGAAGAATTTGCCACCGGCCATGTGGTGCAGTCGATGGCCGATAAAGCCGACACTGAAATCATCATTCCACAAACCATTTTAGAGTTTGGTTTGCCGTATGAATTTCCGGACAATGTCTTAAAAGATGCCGACAGTTTTAAAGAACCGTCAGCCAAAGACCGTGAGGGCCGGGTCGATTTACGTGATTTAGCTCTGGTCACCATTGATGGTGAAGATGCCCGCGACTTTGATGATGCGGTGTATGCAGAAAAACGTCCAGGGGGTGGTTACCGCGTAGTGGTCGCGATTGCCGATGTTAGCCACTATGTCCGCACGGGCAAACCGCTGGATGATGAAGCCCAGGAACGCGGCACTTCGGTCTATTTCCCGCATTTTGTCTTGCCGATGTTACCCGAAGCCTTATCAAATGGCTTATGTTCGCTGAATCCGCAGGTTGATCGTCTGTGTATGGTCTGTGACCTGAACCTGTCCCGTGCCGGCCGGGTAACCAAATTCGAGTTCTATCCTGCGGTAATGCATTCCAAAGCCCGTCTGACCTATACCCAGGTGGCGCAATATTTTGACGGCGACAGCGCTGCCATTCCGGAAGACCGGGATGTACGCAAATCGCTGAATACCCTGTTCCAGCTGTATCAGGTACTCAAAGGTTTACGTGCCCAGCGTCATGCCATGGAATTTGAAACCGTCGAAACCTATATGACCTTCGACGAACTCGGCGGGATTCAGGAAATCCTGCCACGAACCCGTAATGATGCGCATAAACTGATTGAAGAGTGTATGTTACTGGCCAACGTGGCGGCAGCAGAATTTGCGCTCAAAAATGATATTCCGATGCTGTACCGTGTGCATGAGCCACCTGAGTTTTCACGGATTCAGAAAGTTCGTGAATTTGTAAAACTGCTGGGACTGAATTTCCCGGAACAGCCAACCCAGGCCGATTATCAGGCCGTGATTGATGCCACCAAAGACCGCATTGATGCGCCAAGTATTCATGCGGTGCTATTACGCTCGATGATGCAGGCCTATTACGGCGCGGCCAATGCCGGCCACTATGGTCTGGCCTATGAAGCCTATACTCACTTCACCTCGCCAATTCGCCGTTATCCGGATCTGCTCTTGCACCGTGCCATTAAAGCGCATCTGGCCCAGAAACCATATCCGATTTCGGGTGCCGCGCTGGATGATGCCGGTGAGCATTTCTCGCAAACCGAACGTCGTGCCGATGAAGCTTCCCGCTCTGTGACCATGTGGCTGAAATGTCATTATATGCAGCAGCATTTAGGCGAAGAATTTGTCGGGGTGATTTCTGCCGTGACCGAATTTGGTCTGTTTGTCACGCTGAAAGATCTGTATGTCGATGGCATGATTCACGTCAGCCAGCTGGGCGATGACTTCTTTATGTTTGATCAGGCCAGCCAGTCACTGGTCGGTCAGTCACGCGGTCAGACCTTTAGTCTGGGCGATGAAGTCAAAGTTAAAGTGGCCGGAGTCAACCTGGAAGAACGCAAGATTGATTTCGAGCTGGTCAAACAATTGACCCATGCCGGTCGTGCGATCCGCAGCCGTGCACCACGCGTGGCCAAAGCCGCGCCGCGTGCTGAAGCCACCGAAGAAATCTTTCATGATCGTCCAGTCAAGCTTGCCGTGAGTGAAGATGGCGAACAGCCGTTGAAGAAGAAAAAGGCCAAATCCAAGCCGAGTTCTTATGGCAAAAAGCCGGCGAAAAAAGTCACCGCCAAGGCTGAAAGCAAAGACAAGGTCAAGAAAAAAGCCAAAGTGAAAAAGAAAAAGTCCAATGCCAAGTCCAAGCTGGACTAAGCAGCCCGATCAGAAACAGAGCGCCACGGCGCTCTTTTTTGTATGAAGTTGAGCAATTCTGTACACACCGCTTGATTTCCCACGCTGGAGGCCCTACATCTATTGCTAAGACAGGACTTCAACATGGAAAAAGAAATGACATTAGAACAGGCAACCCTGCCAGTACCCCAGTTTGACCAGATTACGCTGCCCCAATTAAAACAACAGGTTGAACAGACCATCGCCCAAGGGCAGGCCTTTTTACAGCAACTCCAAGACATTCCGGCCAGCAGCGATGCACAACTACAAGTTCTAGCACAGGTCGATCACCTGGAAAACCAGATAAGCGAAAGCTGGGGCGTACTCTCGCACCTGAATGCGGTGATGAACAATGCCGAAACCCGTGAAGTCTATCAGGCACTGTTACCTGGCCTGAGCGAATACTATACCCAGCTCGGTCAGCACACGGTGCTGTATCAGACCTATCAGCAGGTTCATGATGCAGTGACGTTTAATGACTTACCCGCAGCGCAACAAAGCGCAATTAAACTGGCGCTGCGTGACTTTAAATTGTCAGGTGTGGCCTTGGAAGGTGAAGCGAAAAAACGCTATGCGGAAATTTCAGCGCGCCTGTCGCAGCTGTCCTCTGACTTTTCCAACCATGTACTGGATGCAACACAGGCTTACTTTAAACCGCTCACAGAAGCACAACTAGCCGGCCTGCCTGCCAGCAGTGTGGAATTACTCAAGCAGTATGGCCAGCAACGTGAGCTGGAGCAGCCGGTTGCGACGCTGGATTTCCCGTCCTATCTGGCCATTATGACCTATGCTGAAGATCGCAGCCTGCGTGAAGAGTTATATAAGGCTTATACCACCCGTGCTTCTGACCAGTCGGCCGATCAGGCCTTTGACAATACCGCGGTGATGGAAGAAATTTTAAGCCTGCGTCAGGAAATGGCCCAGCTGCTCGGCTTTAACAACTATGCCGAACTGTCATTAGCCAGCAAAATGGCACCAAGTGTCGAAGCAGTTGAGCAGTTCCTGGTTGAGCTGGCCGAACATGCCCGTCAGCCAGCTGAACAGGAAATTGCCGAACTGAAAGCCATTGCCGCAGCAGATGGTATTCAGCAGCTGCAACCGTGGGATACCAGTTTCTATTCAGAAAAGCTGAAACTGGCCCAGTTCAATCTGTCTCAGGAAGCACTGAAACCGTATTTCCCGGCGCCGAAAGTGGTTGACGGCTTATTTAGCATCGTCAAGCGTCTATACGATGTCGATATTATCGAGCGTGAAGCACCGGTCTGGCATCCAGACGCCCGTTATTTTGAACTGCAAGATCGGGGTCAGGTAATTGGCGGTTTCTATTTTGACCTGTATGCCCGTCAGGGCAAACGCGGCGGCGCCTGGATGAGCGGTTTCCGTTCGCGCATGCAGCAAAGCCAGGGCCTGCAACAGCCAATTTGCTATATGGTCTGTAACTTCACCCCGCCCGTGGGGGATCAGCCGGCCTTACTGACCCATGATGAAGTACTGACCTTATTCCATGAATTTGGGCATGGCCTGCATCATATGCTGACGGAAGTCGACAACATTGCGGTGGCCGGCACTCACGGCGTAGCCTGGGATGCGGTGGAACTGCCAAGCCAGTTTATGGAATTCTGGGCTTGGGACAAAGAAAGCCTGGATGTACTCAGTCAGCATATCGACACACAGGCCACCCTGCCGGATGATTTACTACAGGCGCTACTGAATGCGCGCTTCTTCCAGTCCGGCATGCAGACCCTGCGCCAGCTGGAATTTGCCCTGTTTGACCTGAATATTCACCGCATGACCCCAGCCTTGACCGCCAGCCAGATTCAGGATGTGCTGAATGAAATCCGGTATAAATATGCGGTGGTGCCAACCACCGATTACAACCGCTTCCAGCATAGCTTCAGTCACATCTTCGCCGGGGGCTATGCGGCCGGTTATTATTCCTATAAATGGGCCGAAGTTTTGGCCAGCGATGCCTTCGATCGCTTCGAAAATGAAGGGGTATTTAACACCGACACCGGAAAGCAGTTCAGGCAGTTTATTCTAGCAGTTGGCGGAAAAGATTCAGCACTTGACGCGTTTATCAATTTCCGCGGACGCGAGCCAAAAATAGATGCATTATTGCGTCATCAAGGTTGGACGAAGCCAATTAAAAACGCTTAAACTAGGGCCTTAATTTGAACACAGGATCAGTATGATGACCATCAAACGTCGTTTCATTGCAGGCGCAAAATGTCCAAAATGCCAGGCTATGGATCGGGTGGTCATGCTGACCTCAGGTGATGATGAATGGATTGAATGTATCGACTGTGGCTATAGCGAAAATCGCCCGACCCATGTCGATGAACCTCAGCCACCGGCAGCGCCTGATGAAGTGGGTGTGATTCAATTTAAACCACGTCATCCTAAGTAAAAAAATTAAGGTTCATTTATTCATGACGCTTGATCAGAGAAATAGCTCAAAACTATTATGGGCCATTATTGGGGGCCTGATCGTAATCGTACTTGTGGTGCTGTCTTATCAATGGATGAGCCAAAACCAGAGCGCAGAGGTAACACCTGAAGCCCAGCTGCTAAGTCAGCCGGCCGCACCGGCTGCCAAAGCCAAAGCAGAACCAGCGGTGCAGCTGGAAGAAATGCCACAGCAACTGGTGAGTGAAGATATTCTGAAACAGCCGGTTGCTACCAACGCGACCCTGGCCAAAGAAGAAATGGCCAAACTAGAAGACCTGCAGGCACAGCTGGATGATCAGGCCGCACTGCTCAATGCCCAGCACGCCGATGCTGATGAACTGATTCGCCTGAAAGAAGAACAGATTCAGCTGCTCGAAGCCCAGCTCAAACAGCAATAATTATGACCGGCAGTCTGCGTTAAATCGGCTAGAATACATCCTTATTCCTCGCCCGGGTTGATGATGACTGCCTCCACGCCTCAGCATGATCTGATCAAAGCCATTGGCTTACTCACCGTTATTTAAAACCTACTCAAACCTACTCAATGTGGGTTTGATGTTTAATTCCTACTTCACCATCAAGAACCTAAAGCATTTGCTTTAGGGATTACCTCAATTCCATAGGCTGTCACGGTGTAACTCACCGCCTTAATCACCACTTATGCAGTGATTAAATCTTTATCCGCATATCGCAGGATATTAATTGATGCATTAACATCACGATTTTGGATGGTTTGGCAAACTAAGCACTTCCACTCTCGCGCAGAAAGTGTGAGAGATTGATTTAATTCACCACAGCACGAACACATTTTACTACTTGGGAAGAATCGACCAACCGAAAGTACCGATTTTCCATGCTGTTTGGCTTTATAAATCAACTGCCTTTTAAACTCATAAAAACCCATATCGGATATAGCTCTTGCGAGTTTATGATTCCTCAACATGCCTTTAACATTCAAATCTTCAATTGCAATCACATCAAAACGTGTTACCAAATCCGTTGTGACTTGATGAAGATTATTCTTGCGTAGACAGACAATTTTATAGTGCAGGCGAGA